>CAYOXR010000297.1:0-3133 GCA_964407955.1 uncultured bacterium
CCGGTCGTGCGAATGGCCGCCGGCGAACGAGCCGTCGAACGCGCTGGGCTCGTTCATGTCGTTCCAGATGCCGTCGACGCCGACCGCGACCAGGCTGTCGCCGTGCAGGCTCCCCCACCAGTCGCGCACCTCCGCGCGTGCGAAGTCTGGAAAGAGCGCGCGGTCGGGCCAGACGTAGCCGCGGAAAGGCGATCCGTCGGCGTTGCGCAGGACCCTGGCGCCCATCAGCGCCTCGTCGGCCGGCGGGTAGCCGCTGCCCGGGTCGTCCTTCAGGCCCGGGTCGATGATGGTCACCACGCGGGCCCCGCGGTCGTGAACGGCCGCCACGAACCCCGCCGGGTCCGGGAAGCGCTGCGGGTCCCAGGTGAAGCAGCGGAAGCCGCGCATGTAGTCGATGTCGAGGTGGACGGCGTCGAGCGGCAAGCCGCGCGCTCGGAAGCCATCGACGACGTCGAGGACCGTTTGAGCGCTGTCGTAGCCCCAGCGCGACTGGTGGAAGCCGAGCGCCCAGTGGGGCGGCAGCAGCGGCCTCCCCGTCAGGCGTGTGAGCTGCTCCACGACGTCGGCCGGGGTCGGTCCGGCGAACAGGAACAGGTCGATCTCCCCACCGAAGGCGTCGATGGCCAGTCGGTCGGGGTGCGTGTAGGCGGCGTCGAAGCGGCTGAGGTGGCTCACATGGAGGTAGGCCCCGAAGGCGCGGCCGGGCTTCACGGCGATGAACACCGGCTGGGCCTGGTAGAGGTTGTCGCTGCCCCGGTGATGCCAGATCCCGAAGGTGTCCGATGTCCAGTTGGTGAGCCGCCGTCCGCGCCTGTCGAGTCCGCCCGTCCGCTGCCCGAACCCCCACAGCCTGTCATCCGGGTCCAGTGTCAGCTTCAAGCGGGCGAGCACGCCGTCGCGCCCCGCAGGCAGAACGTCGCCCTTGCCCACGACGATGGGGAACGCGTCCAGCCGCCCGCGCCCGAAGGCGGCCGGGTCGGCCTGCTCCAGCCACCCGGCGCCGTCCGGCCCCAGGACCCGCAGGCGGCCGCCCTCATCCCGCAGCTCCACGATCATCCCGGGTGCTTCCAGGCGGACACCGCCCTCCGCCAGGGAGGCCGCGGCACCGTCGACGGGGGGCTGCGACCGCAACACGTCCCACGACCGCGCCGGCGCGAACGGGCCGGAGGCGAGCCGGATGCGCGCGATGCCGCGCCCCACCGTCTCCACCCTCAGCCTGGCGGACTCGTACGCAGCGTCGAACGCGGGACCGTCGGTGGTGACGTCGAGGAGCCGGCCGGTAGAGCGCGGCGTCTCGGCGAAGAGCTCGGAGTCGTCCATGGTGCCTCCCTGCTACGAGCTTACGTGAGGGTGCGCTCCTTTCCAGCCGCGCACGGTGTAAGCATTTCCTTAGCCCGGGTGAGGACGCCAGGAGTACACTCCTGGCGTGCCGGGATGGGGGCCGGCCCGAAGGGATGACGTGTTCAGACGGCTCTTCTCAAGCTCCGAAGGCGACTCCGGGCCGGACGTCCTGGCGTCGATGGAGCGGCTACTGCGCGTGGCGAGGTCCGACGAGCGCAGTGCCGAGGTCCTGCGGATCCTGGCCAAGACGCTTCCGGGCGACGTGCGCGGGTACGTCGTGCGCGGCACCGACCTCGGCAAGTACACCTTCGAGGCAGTGCACGGCTACAGCCAGTCGATGCTGTCGCTGACGCCCGAGAACGGTCCCTGGCGAGAGCCCGGCCCGCGCCTGGTGGGCAACCTGGTGGCGGAGCTGTTCACGCCGAACCAGGCGGAGCTGCGCGCGGCGCTGGGCGAGCTGGGCCTACGCAACGCCATCAGCACCGTGGTGGTCCCGGTCGCGGGACGCTTCTACCGTCACGGTGCGCTGGTGCTCCACCGCCACGCCGGCAGTGTGTTCGACGACGAGGAGCTCAAGGAGATCGCCCACTGGGGCGCGATCCTGGGCGAGGCCCAGAGCCAGGCCGTGGAGCTCAGGCGCACCAAGCTCAGCCTGGTCGAGTTCACGCGCGCCTTCGTGCAGGCGATGGAGGCGCAAGACTTCGCGCAGCTCGGCCACGCCGAGCGCGTGACCTCCTACGCGCAGGCTGTCGGGCGCGCCCTGGAGCTGAGCAACCAGGAGATGGTGGACCTGTACTTCGCGGCCATGCTGCACGACATCGGCAAGCTCGGCGCGGGGCTCGACCTGTCGATCGAGGACATCGAGCACCCCCAGCGAGGCGCCAACATGGTGGCGTCGGCCGCGCTGCTGCGGCCGGCCGCGGAGGGCATCCGCGGCCACCACGAGAACTGGGACGGCACCGGCTTCCCGGCCGGGCTCCGCAAGGAGCAGATCCCCTTGCTTGCTCGAGTGGTGGCCGTCGCCGACATCTTCGACGTGCTCTCCAGCGAGCGCGGCCAGGCCATGCCCATGCGCGAGGTGGAGAAGGCGCTCGAGGCCCGCAGCGGCCGTGAGCTCGACCCTTCGCTGGTGCAGCTCTTCATCAACATCCTCCGCCAGGGAAAGTCCACCAGCGAGCTCTCCAAGCTCGAGGAGAGCGATCTGCCCTTCTGACGCCGGCCCTCATGGGGCCGTCGGGAAGCGGTACTCGATCCGTTGCCGGTACACCTCGCCGGGACGCAGCCACACCTGCGGGAGGTGCGGCAAGTTGACGGCGTTGGGAATCGCCTGCGCCTCCAGCGCCGTGCCGGCGAAGCGTGCGTAGCGCGCTCCGCCCTTGCCCAGCAGCGAACCGTCGAGCTGGCCGCCGCCGTAGACCTGCAGCCCGGGCTGGGTGCTCCACAGCTCGAGTCGGCGACCGGAGGCCGGATGCTCCAGGCGGGCGGCCGGCCGCAGCTCGCCGGCGCGGCCGGCGATCAGCAGGTTGATGTCGTAGCCGCCGGGGAGAGCGCCGCTCGCCACGACCTCGCCGAGCGCCCGCCCGGCGCGGAAGTCGAACACCGTGCCGCCGACGTCCAGCACCTCTCCCGTCGGGATGAGGTCAACGTCGGTAGGCGTGTAGCGTTCGGCGAAGACCGTGAGGCGATGCTGGAGGACGTCGCCCGAAGCGTGGCCGGCGAGGTTGAAGTACGGGTGCTGGGTCAGGCTCACCGGGGTGCGTGCATCGCTCACGGCCCGGAGCTCGAGGCTGAG
>CAYOXR010000298.1:0-1614 GCA_964407955.1 uncultured bacterium
CGTCATGGTGGGGCTTGGGGGCGTCTTCGCAGAGGCGCTCTCCGATGTAGTCTTCCGACTCGCGCCGTTGCGAAGGCAGGATGGTCTGGACATGCTTCGGGAGCTGCGGGGCGCTCGTGTGCTCGCGGAGTTCCGGGCAGAAGAGTCAGTCGACTTGGACGAGGTCGCAGCTCTTCTGGTCAACGTTGGGAGCTTGCTGGTAGCGCATACGGAGATCGCTGAGATCGACCTGAACCCAATCGCGCTGTCGCCGGGAGGGTGCACGGCCTTGGATGTTCGCGTCATCGTGAGGGACTAGTGGCTCGTTCCCGAAGTCTCTTGCCGAACGGCCTTCTCCAGGATCTGCTCGGCGCTCTTGGTCCAGACGAAGGGCTTGGCGTGCTCGTTGTGGGCGGCGATGAAGCGCCCGATCGCGGCGACGAGCTCCGGGACGCTGGCGTAGGTGCCGCGGCGGATCTGCTTGCGCGAGAGGATGCTGAACCAGCACTCGACGAGGTTCATCCAGCTGGCCCCGGTGGGGGTGAAGTGGAAGCTGACGCGCTTGTGGCGGGCCAGCCAGCGCTTGACCTCCGGGGTCGAGTGCGTCGAGGAGTTGTCGAGCACGATGTGCAGCTCGCCGCCGGGGAACTCGCGCACCACGCGACGCAGGAAGGCGAGGAACTCCTGATGACGGTGGCGTGGCCGGCACTCGCCGACGACCTGGCCGCTGGCGATCTCGAGGGCGGCGTAGAGGTTGGTCGTGCCGTGGCGCACGTAGTCGTGCGTGCGCCGCTCGGCAAGGCCGGGAGCGAGCGGCAGCAGCGGCTGCGTGCGATCGAGCGCCTGGATCTGGGTCTTCTCGTCGACGCACACCACGAGAGCGCCCTCGGGAGGGTCGAGGTAGAGGCCGACGATGTCGCAGACCTTCTCGACCAGCTGCGGGTCACGCGAGTGCTTGAAGGTGCGCACCTGATGGGGCTTCACGCGGTTGGCGTGCAGCACCCTGTGCACGGTGGTCGGGGGCAGCGAGAGCTCGCGTGCCAGGTCGCGCACGCTCCAGTGGCTGGTGCCCGCCGGTGGCGGCTCCAGGGCCTTGGCGATGACCAAGTTCACCTGCGTCTCGTCGAGCAACCGGGGGCGGCCGCTGCGCGGGCGGTCGGCGAGGCCGGCGAGGCCCTCACGCGCATAGGCCGCCCGCCACTGACCCACGGTAGGAAGCGAGAGGCCGAGCTCGGCGGCGATCTCGCGGTTCGTTGCCCCTTCGCCTGCGCGCAGCACGATGCGCGCCCGCTGCGCCAGCTGGTTGGGCGCCGAGGGCGTGCGGCTCAGGCGCTCCAGCTCCTCGCGCTGGGCCGGGGAGAGCTCCACCGTGACGGCGCTTCTCGGCATGCCGTCACCGTACCAGAACTGTCTTGCATAATCAAGTGACTATTGGAACGGAGCACTAGGGGGTTGGTGCACGTTGTGCGCGCGGCGCTCTGCCGGTTGCGCGCGCCGGGCGCTCTGCCTGTCGCGCGTGCGCGGCACCCTGCCCGGCGTGCCGCGCCGGTAGGAGCGCAAGCGCATCGGCGGTAGACTCCGGCGCAGACCGACCGAAGAGAAGCTGGGATCTCGGAGGGCCTGTGGAGCCGAAGG
>CAYOXR010000299.1:0-3500 GCA_964407955.1 uncultured bacterium
GCGCACGCAGCGCCTCATCGGCGGCCAGCCGGCGCACTACGACGACCCCGTGATCCTCGTCGGCGCCGCCGAGAGCTACGAGCCGCGCTGCCGCGAGTGCCACGTCGTGCTGCGCAGCGAGCGGCCGGTGCCGCTGTTCGATCTGGCCTCGTGAGCGTTCGCGGGATCAGGGCTGGATGCGGCTGCCGTCGCGCGGGAAGGCGCGCGCGAAGCGGACGTTGGGGATGCCGAGCAGCAGGGCCGTGACGCGCTCGGCCCCGGCCGCGAAGCCGCCGTGCGGCGGCATGCCGTGGCGGAACACGTCCAGGTAGCCGCGGAAGGCCGCCGGGTCCATGTGGCGCTTGCGGAGCTCCGCCACCAACATGTCGTGCTGGTGGACACGCTGCCCGCCCGAGGTGATCTCCACGCCGCGGAACAGCAGGTCCAGGCCGCGGGTGAGCTCACCATCTTCCTCCGGGTAGGTGTAGAAGGGCCTGGCCGACTGCGGGAACTTCGTCACGAAGACGAAGTCGCTACCGTGCTCCTCGCGCGCCCAGCGCCCGAGCAGGCGCTCCGCCTCGGGGTCGAGGTCCTTGCCGCCGGTGTGATGCCCGAAGCGCTCGGCCACCAGCTCGCGCGCCTCCAGCAGCGGGATGCGCGGGATCGGGGCGTCGACGTCGGGCACGCTTGCCTCCAGCAGCTCGAGCTGCGGCGCACAGCGCTCGGCCACGGCCACCATCATCGCCTTGAACAGCCCCTCCTGGAGGTCCATGACGTCGTTCTCGTCGTCGATGAAGCCGAACTCCACGTCGAGCGACAGGTACTCGGCGAGGTGTCGCGTGGTGTGGCTGGGCTCCGCCCTGAACACCGGAGCCACCTCGTAGACCCGTTCGAACACGGCCACCATGATCTGCTTGTAGAGCTGAGGTGACTGGGCCAGGTAGGCGCGTTTGCCGTAGTAGTCCACCTCGAACAGGTTCGCGCCGCTCTCGGCTCCGGCCGCCACCAGCTTGGGCGTGAACACCTCGGTGAAGTCGCGCGCGTCGAGGTAGGCGCGGAAGGCGGCCACCAGCTCGGCCTGGACCTTGAGCACCGCCTGCGCCTTGAGGCCGCGCACGGTGACCTGGCGGTACTCGAGCAGCGTCTCGGGGCTGACGTGCCACTCCTCCTTGGGGATCTCGACCGGAGGTGGCGTGAGAGCGCGGCTGAGGACCTCGAGGTCCGACGCATGCACTTCGACGCCGCCGGGTGCCCGCTCGTTCGCCACCACGGTGCCGTGGACGCGCACACAGCTCTCGTGAAGCGGCAGCTGCGTCTTCTCGAACACGCACTGGACCAGGCCGCTGCGGTCGCGTAGGAGCAGGAACTGGATGCCGCCCAGGTCGCGCCGGTTGTGGACCCAGCCCTGCAGCGTCACGGGCTCGCCCACGTGCGTCGCCAAAGCTCGGGTCAGCGTTCTCGACTCCATCACGGTCTGCATCGCTCGCTCCTGAAACGAAACACCCCGAGGGCGCGCCTCGGGGTGTGAACCGGGCCGATTCGCGGCCTACGCCCCGAGCTGCCTCGTGCCGGGATTGGCGTCATGGCGAGCCGGGCGCGCGCTGGTCATGGGCGGTAATCTAGCAGGCGCCCGCAATCATGTCAACGGCGCGGCCTCCACAGCGCGCGCGTCAAGGCGCAGACCACGTGGCGATCGGCCTCGGGGCGCGTCACGGTCACTCGGCCGCTTCGAGCGCCGCGGCGGCGTACACCGCTTGCACCAGCGGCGTCAGGGTGCTGGTGGAAGCGAACTCGTCGGGCGTCAGCCAGGCATGGGCATCGTGTTCCGGCGTGCGCCGCACCTCGCCGCTCACGGCGTCGGCGCGGTAGACGATCACCACCATCGGCTCGCCGGCGCGCGTCGCCTGGTAGGCGGTGACGGGCTGCCGGTGGACGCGTACGCGAAGGCCGCACTCCTCGGCGATCTCGCGCGCGACCGCCACGGCAGGGTCCTCGCCCAGCCGCAGCCTTCCCGAGAGCGTCTCCCACAGCCCCGGGCCGGCGTCGCGAGTCGCTGAGCGGCGCATGGCCAGCACGCGTCCCTGCCGGAACACGGCGGCGGCCACGGCCACGACGTAGTGCTCGGTCAGCTCGCCGTCGCTCAGGTCGTCGCTTTTCGGGTCCGTCACCCAGGCCCCCGTTCCGCGGCGCGCCGGCCCGCCGCCTTCAGGCTCACCCGGGCCGGCCACCGCCGCCCGACGAGGCTGAGCGCGTCGGGCGTAGCGCCCCGCCCGGTCCCGCTGGGGTCAGGACGTGCCGGATGCGAGCGTCGTCGCCGGCGCGTCTGACGCCCGCACGGCATCGAGGGCGCGGAGAACGTCGTCGAGCAGGTCGGCACCGTCCTCGATGCCGACCGACAGGCGCACCAGGCCGTCGCTGATGCTGTGGCGGTTGCGGGCCTCGGGCTCCAGCAACTGGTGGGTGGTGCTGGCAGGATGCGTGGCGAGCGACTCCACGTCGCCCAGTGACACGGCCTGCGTGAAGAGCGTCAGCCGGTCGAGGAAGCGGGCTGCGGCGGGCGCACCCCCATGCAGCTCGAGTGCCAGCATGCCGCCGAAGCGCGCCATCTGGCGTCCGGCGAGGGCGTGCTGCGGGTGCTCCGGCAGGCCCGGATAGTGCACGGCGGCCACGGCCGGGTGGCCGAGCACGCCGCGAGCGAGCGCCTCGGCGTTGTCGCAGTGGCGCTCCATGCGAATCGGCAAGGTCTTGACCCCGCGAAGAAGCAGGAAGCTCTCGAAGGCCCCGAGCACCGCCCCCACGTGGCGGAGGCCGTGGCTCCGCAGTTCGGTGACGAGCTCGGCCGGGCCCGCGATCACGCCCGCGACGACGTCGCCATGACCGCCCAGGTACTTGGTGGCGGAGTGGACGACCACGTCGATGCCGTGCTCGACGGGCCGCGTCAGGTATGGGGTGGCGAAGGTGTTGTCCGCCACCGTCAGGATGTCCTTGCCACGGGCGCTGGCCGCGACCAGGTCGAGGTCGTGGATGGTCAACGTCGGATTGGTCGGCGTCTCGAGGTAGATCATGCGCGTGGCGGGCGAGATGGCGCCTGGCAGGTCCGTGTCGTCGACGTCGCGACGCCGGATGCCGTAGGGCGCCAGCACGTCGCGCAACAGCCCATCGGTGCCGCCGTAGAGCGGGCCGAGCGTGAGTATCTCGTCGCCCGGGCGCAGCAGGCTGAGCATGAGCGCGCTGATCGCCCCCATGCCGGAGGCGAACGCCACGGCGTCCTCGGTGCCTTCGAGGGAGGCGATCTTGGTCTCGAAGGCGCGCGTGGTGGGGTTGCCGATGCGGCTGTAGACGTAACCCTTGCGCTCGCCGGCGAACAGGGCGGCTCCCCGCTCGAAGCCTCCGTAGGCGAAGGTGGACGTCTGGAAGATGGGTGTGGCGTGGGCGCCGGCGCCGTCGCTCTCGGCGCCGTGCGGGTCGCCCGAGGGCGAGGTTCCGCCGTGTACGGCGCGGGTGGCGAAACGCCTGGGGTC
>CAYOXR010000300.1:0-5969 GCA_964407955.1 uncultured bacterium
TCGAGGGCGCGGCCATGATCGAGAACGAGCTCGACCGCATCGACGTGCTCTACGGCCTCGGCGTGCGCGCGCTGGGCATCGCCTACAGCGAAGGGAACGCGCTGGGTGCGGGGCTCCGCGAGCCGCGCGACGGCGGCCTGACCGTCTTCGGGCGGCAGGCGGTGCGGCGCATGAACAAGCTCGGCATCGCCATCGACATCTCCCACTCGGGCGACCAGACCGCGCTGGACACGATCGAGGTGAGTGAGCAGCCCATCTTCATCACCCACGCCGGCGCCCGGGCGCTGTGGAACAGCAACCGCCTCAAGCCCGACGAGGTGATCAAGGCGTGCGCGGACAGGGGCGGCGTCATCGGCATCGAGGCGGCGCCGCACACCACCATCACGCAGAAGCAGCCCCGCCACTCCATCGAGTCGTTCATGGAGCACTTCGAGTACTGCGTGGACCTGGTGGGGATCGACCACGTGGCCTTCGGTCCGGACGCCCTGTTCGGCGACCACGTCGGCCTTCACCATGCGCTCGCCGAGCAGCTCTCGATCGGCGCGTCGCGCGGCGCCCTGCCCTACCCCGAAGTCGAGTACGTGGAGGGCCTGGAGAACCCGGGAGAGACCTTCCCCAACATCGTTCGCTGGCTGGTCAAGCACGACTACTCCGACGACGACATCGCCAAGGTCATCGGCGGCAACGTGATGCGCGTGCTCGATCAGGTCTGGTACCGCTGACGGCGCGCCGCGCAGGGACCACGGCGGTGGCCCCGCTCATTCGCGGCCCACGGCTCAGTGCAGGGTGGCGAGAAGCCGCGTCGACGGCAGCGGCGCGCGGTCGCCCAGGCGCCTGCCGATCGCCACGGCGGCCATGAGCCCCGCCGCCGCCAGGCCGGCCGCGCTCAGGTAGGAGCTGAGCCCGAGCTGGTACGGGTGACGGTCCAGCGCGTCGTAGGGCCCCGTCAGGCCGAACGGCGAAGACGCCATCGCGGCGCGTGCCGCAGCCAGCATCGCGCTCACCCGCTCCAGGAGCGGCACCAACCCCACGAAGCCGTAGTCCTGCCCCTGGGGAGCGCGCGCCGTCAGCCAGACGTCGATGCCAGGAACGGGCTCGGCGGGCGGCGCCAGCGTGGCGAGGTAGGCGGCCGTCGCGCGGCTGGCGGCGGCCGCGTCCAGCGCCGCCTGGCGCCACAGCGCCGGCGGCTCGAGGCCCATGAAGCGCGCCACGGAGCCCGGCGCCGCCCAGCCGCCCGGATCCTGCCACGCCAGGTCTTCAAAGCGGCCCGCGTGGTCGGCCGCCATCGCCTGGGCCGCCCGCAGGGCCCGTGCGACCGCCCCGGGCTCGAGCGCCGCGCCCTCGCCGCCGTCGGCGCACTCGGCGCCAACCGCGGCCGCATCGGGACGCCGGCTCGCCTGACGCACCAGGGCGTTGGCGAACAGCCGCACCCCATCGTCCCAGCCGACCTGAACCGTGTCGAGCCCGAACTCGGGGTGGGAGCCGTAGAGCACCACCGCACCGTCGCCGTAGGCGCCCTCCACGGCGCTGAAGGCGCCGGCGGCGGCGGCGCTCTCGAACAGTGTCGGTCCGTCCGGCGGCGGGCCCAGGAACGCCTCGCCGGCGGTGAAGTCGGCGGTGGCTCGCGCGAAGCGCACGACGCCGGTCATCTCCGACAGCGTCGCCCCGCCCACCCGTGCGGGCGCTGGAGGCGCGCTCGCCGCGGCCTCGAACATGGGGCCGTTGTAGTGCACCAGCCGGAACACTGGCGGCAGGCCGCGGGCGAGCCAGTGGCGCGGCCGCTCCGTGACCACGTGAACGGTGCCTACGCCCGGCGAGGTGAGCCCCGCCCACTCGCTGTCGGCGCGGTTGAACAGCTGCGCGTTCAGCATGCACAGTTGGCGCGCCTGAGGGTTCTCGTCCCAGAACGACTCTCCCACCGCCGCCGGCAGGAACGCGCCCGCGCAGGAACCGACGTACATGCCGCCGCGCTCGACCCAGGCACGTACCGCTGCGGCGCCGTCGGCGCCTAGTGGTGCCAGCAGGCCGGCCATCGCGCGCGCGCCTCCGCCGGGCACCACCAGCACGTCGGTGCCGTCCAGGCCCCCGGCGCGGATCTGCTCGGCCGAGACCGCACCGACGTCGGCCCCGAACAGCGCCGCCAGCGCCAGGTGGTGGTAGGGAGCCCCGCCGCTGCCGTAGGCTCGCACGCGCAGGCGCGCCAACTTCGGCGCCAGCTCGGTGAGCAGGTCCGTCCACGTCGTCACGTCCACGTCGTCACGTCCACGTCACTGCCCCGCGGTCCGGGGATCGAGCACGTCACGCAGGGCGTTCCCCAGGAGATTGAACGACAACACCGAGACGCCGATGAGCACGCCCGGGAACACGGCCAGCTTGGTGTCCAGCCAGATGTAGGACTGCGCGTTCTGGAGCATGTTCCCCCACGACGCGAGCGGCGGCTGGATGCCCAGCCCCAGGTAGCTCAGCGCGGCGGCGGTGAGGATCGACCAGGCGATCACCAGCGTGGCCAGCACCACCGCCGAGGGCACCACCTGCGGCAGGATGTGCCGGAACAGGATGCGCGGCCCGCGCGCCCCCAGCGCCGACATCGCCTCCACGAAGTCGGCCTGACGGAAGCGCAGGAACTCGGCGTAGACCACGCGCGCGATCTGGCCCCAGTAGCTCAGCCCCACCACCACGATCACGATGACCGGGGAGTTCCCGAACACCGCCAGCTCGACCAGGATGAGGAAGAACGGGGGGATCGACATGAACATGTCGACGAAGCGCATCAGCGCGATCTCCACCCAGCCCGCGTAGTAGCCGGCCACGCCGCCCACCAGCAGGCCGACCGCCAGCGCCACCACCATGGACACCAGGCCCACGGACAAAGTGACGCGGCCGCCGTGGAGCAGGCGCGCCAGCTCGTCGCGGCCGAGCTCGTCGGTGCCGAGCGGGTGTGCCCGGCTCACGGCAGCGTTGGCGTGCAGCGGGTCGGTCTTGGTCGGCGAGGCGCGGTAGGCCAGCGGCCCCACGAAGGCGGCGAGATAGAGCGGGATCAGCAGCGTCAGCGCCAGCACGCCCATGCGCTGGCGCATCAGCCGCCGGAGCGGCGAGCGTCGCCCGCTGCGGCGCGCCGACGGCGGGCCGCCTTGCTCGGCGAGCACCGTCAGCTCGGCCACGTCAGCCATGCGCGATCCTCGGGTCGATGAGGATGTACAGCGTGTCCACCACGATATTGGTGAGGATCACGATGGCGCCGGCGACCACCGTCACGCCCATGATCACGGGGTAGTTGCGGTTCATGGCCGCCTCGACGGCCAGCCGGCCGATGCCGGGCCAGCCGAAGACGCTCTCGGTGATGACGGCCCCGCTCAGGAGCACCGGCAAGAGCAGCCCGAGCATCGACACCACCGAGATGAGGGCGTTCTTGAAGGCATGCTTCAGGACAATGGTGGACTGACGCAGCCCCTTGCTGCGGGCCGTTCGTACGTAGTCCGCGCTCATCGCCTCGAGCATGGCCGCGCGCGCGTAGCGCACGATGTTCGGGATGACGGCGAAGGTCAGCACCCCCACCGGCAAAACGAGATAGGGCACGAGCTGGAACACCCCGGTCGAGCTCGTGTCGATGGTGCTCGACGCCGGGAACCAGTGCAGCTCGACCGCGAACAGCAAGATCGACATGATCCCCAGCCAGAAGTCCGGGATCGACATGCCCAGAGTGGACGCCAGGTTGACCAGGAAGTCCAGCCAACTGTTGCGCCTGAGCGCGGCCAGCACCCCGAAGAGGGTGCCGAAGACCAAGATCATCGCGAACACGCTGACCCCGAGCTTCACGGTGTTCCACAGCCGCTGCGCGATGAGCGGGCCGACGGGCTCCCCGCCCGTCAAGGAGGCGCCGAAGTTGCCGTGGAGCACGCCGCCGATCCAGATCAGGTACTGAACCGGGAGCGGCTTGTCGAGCCCCAGCTGGTGGCGCAGGGCCGCGCGCTCGGCGGCGGTGGAGCCCAGGCGCATCACCGATGAGGGCCCACCCGGGGCCAGGTGCACGAGTACGAACGTGAACACCGTCACCAGTAACAGCACGAAGAGACCCTGGCCCAGGCGCCGCAGGATTCTAGGCAACATGATCCGGTTCCCGCTCCCGCCAGCTCAAGATACGACCGTGGACGGGGGCCCTGACCCCCGTCCACGGCAAGGCGCGCCTACTTCGAGACGTACCAGTCGACGGTGTGCTGGAAGGCCGCGGGCAGGTTGATCGCCAGCAGCCCCTTGAGGTTGGACTTCCTCACGACCACGGTCTTCGGGTAGTACAGGTAGAGGTACGGCAGCTGCTGGGCGACGTACTGCTCCACCGCCTTGGTGGCCGCCACCTTGGCTTCCTGGGACGTCGCCGCGAGCTCCGTCTCGAGCAGCTGATCGAGGTGCGGATCCTTGTAGCCGGGCCAGTTGTTGCCGCTGGCCGCAGCCGACGACAGGTAGTAGGGCGAGACGTCCGGCGTGGTCGGCGTCCGCCACCAGCACACCGTGGCCTGGTAATCCCGCTTGACGTACGTCTTCGTCAGGTAGGAGTTCCAGTCCATGATGTTCATCTTCACCTTGACGCCGATGTCCTGCCAGTACTGCTGCACGAGCAGGGCGATCGGCACGAGCTGGCCGAACTGGCCCTCGTCGATGGTGATCTCGAAGGGCTTGCCGTCCTTCTGCAGGGTGCCGTCCGGCCCGGGCGTCCAGCCCGCCTCGGCGAGCAGCTTCTTGGCCTCCGCCGGGTCGTACGGGTACTGCTTGACCGTCGGGTCGTAGTAGGCCTTCTGCACCGGCGCGATCGGCCCGGTGGCCACCTCGCCGTAACCCTTCAGCACCGACTTGATGATGGCGTTGCGATCGATTGCGTACAGCAGTGCCTGGCGCACCCGCACGTCCTGGAAGCGCGGATCGGTCTGGTGGAGGATCACGAAGAAGTACACGTTCTCCGACTGCTGGTCCAGCGACAGCCCCGGCGCGTTCTGCAAACGCGACAGCAGCGCCGGGTTGTCCACGCGGATGAGGTCGAGGCCGCCGGACAGCACCTGCGCGACCTGGGCGTCGGGCTCGGGCACGATCTTGAAGACCATGCCGGCCAGCTTGGGCGTGCCGCCCCAGTAGTCGGGGTTGCGCACCAGCCGCACGTATGCGCCGGAGACGTAGCTCTGAACCATGAACGGGCCGGTGCCGATGGGGTGGGCCTTGTTGAACGAGGGCAGCTTGAAGGGGTTGGCCACGCCCTGGAAGATGTGCTTGGGCAGGATGCCCTCGTAGTAGGCGAGGTAGGAAGGCAGGCTCGAGAACGGCGACTTCAGGATGAACTTGACCTCGAGCGGGTTGACCACCTCGACGTGGTCGACGGGCGTGTAGATGTTCGCCAGGTTCGCGCCCAGCTTGTTGTTGAGCACGATGTCGTTGAAGGTGTATGCCACGTCGTCGGCCGTGAACGGCTTGCCGTCCTGCCACTTGACGTTGGGCCGCAAGTCGAACGTCCAGGTCAAGCCGTCGGGCGACACGCTCCATTTGGTGGCCAGCGCCGGCGACGGCAGGGCGTTGCCGTCCCAGCGCGTCAGCCCCTCGAAGATCACCGAGTTGATGAGGTCCGACTCGATGCCGACGCCGGGGTACCAGGGGTTGAAGGTCGGGTCGGCGTTGGTCGCCATGTTGATCACGGCGTTCGGGTCGTAGTTCTGCGCCTGCGCCGCGGTGGCGCCGAGCGCGAGGAGCACGGCACCAGCGGCGAGAAGCCGGTACAGCAGGGTTCTCATGTTGCCTCCAGGCGGGATGGGGTGTCGCGCCGCTCTCGAACCCCGGCACTCGAGAGCGCAGGCTGTCACTGGCGGGGCGCCCCGGACGGGTCCTGAGTGGCTCCCAGAACGGGCCTCCCACTTAGACGACGTCGTTCTGAAGCGGTCACCCTCCCTTCCGTGATACGCTGCCGTTTTGAACAGCAAAACGCCGTTTCG
>CAYOXR010000301.1:0-2297 GCA_964407955.1 uncultured bacterium
AGCAGAAGGGCCTGGAAGAACCAGATCAACACACCGACTCCGTCCAGCAGCAGAAGGACACCCAGGAACCGCGGAAGTGCTCTCGACTTGTACACCAGGTATCCGAGTGGGAACAACCACGTGCCGAAGAACAGCTGGGCCGTAACGAATCCCGTCTTGTAGGCGTTGATGGACTGGTATGCGAGCCCCTCGACCTGTGCCGCCGAGTAGGCCTGCATGTGGCCGGCCCCACCCCCCAGCGACATCGCATTCACCAGGGACAACAGGCTCGCGCCTTGGATGGCAACGCCGAGCGCGTTGAGCAGCAGGAAGAGCAGCGCAAGATGCTCGTTGACCGGTCGCAGAAGGACGTAGAGACCCCAGGCCGCGACGAGGAAGAGGAACGCCGAGATCAATGTGATGACGAGACCCAGGCGGAACGACCCGGGATTCATGGCGATCGCCTGGTAGAGCTGCTCCGTGCTGCTAATGCCGATGTGCGCCAGCCTATCGGCGAGCACGGACGCCAAGATGAAACCAAGGTAGAACCCGCCCGTGACCCTGGCTAGCCTACTCTGCGCCAATCGAGGCGTGTCCTCGGAGGTCACTGTGGCCTCTCTTTGTAGCGGTCCATTGAAGGCAATATCCGGGTCGGTAGCCCTCGGCGCCAGGGGTGATTGCCCCGGCAAGCGTCGGTCCGCGCCAAGGAGCGTCTTCAGACTCGAGTCACGATCACCGAGTTCGGCGTCGTGCGGGGGGTGACACGTAATCGAGGGGGTGAGCAAGACTTACCCACCAAGCTACTTGCCCGTCACCGCGGTGTGGGTCATGCCTTCACGTCCCGAACACGGCATGGTCGGGCCAGTGCGTCCAAAGCTGCGTGATCAAGACCGCGAGGTTGACGGCGAGTGCGGCGAGCGTGTTGAACGCTGGCCACGTGCCGAGGAACAGCACGATCCCCACCAGCGAAACGATCGCCGAGGCGATGGCGAGCTGCCGCCATATCGCGGGCGGCATGAGCCAGCCCCAGAACGCGAGGGCGGTGACCACGAAGCCGACCAGGGACAGCGTCCAGAACACGCCTGCCACGATGGTCGCCGCGGATGTCGACAGGGACGGCAGCGCCCACAGTCGTGCTGCGCCCCATGCGCCGGTGTCTGCGCGCCCGCCCCGGGCGAGCAACGCCGCCACGAAGGCGCCGCCGTGTCCCAGCCCGTGCAGCAACAACACGGCCGCGATGAGCAGCTTGACAGTCTGACTTCCCATGGCGTCCCCTCCTGATGGTAGGGCGGCGCGCCGTGGCGACCGCCGGCCATTGCGAGCTTGCGTGCGGCCCGGCCCGGCGCACGGTGCTTGTCCTGACTCGCGCTGATGGCTCGCCGCGGCAACAGCGCCAGCGACAGTTGTGCAGCGCGCGTCAGCGACCGCCAGGGGAACCTCTCGCGGCGGCGCTCGGGGATCGCTCGATCGCAGGCGCCGTCCTCGGCTCTCGCGCCGCGCGTAGCAGCGCCCACCCGACCGCCACCAGCCACGCCAGTAGCAGCACACCGTACACCGCGTAGGCGCTGCCGAGCACGGAGCGGAGGGCCTCGCCGACCACGCCGAGCGCCCCCGTGACGATCCCCAGGTAGGCCACGCCTCGGTGTACGCCACCGCTCAGCATCACAAGAGACACCACCAGAATGCTGAGGGTCTCCAGCACCCCCGGCGCGGCAGGCGTGACGTTGGTGGCAATCAACCCTTCGGCGGCTGCCACGAACGGAGCCTGCTGCGCCGGGGTTGACGCTGCCATGTACCGGTCGCTCAGGACCACCAGGGCAGGAGCGCCCTCTCCCGTTGTGGGCCACGCCGAGCTGATGCCCCAAGCCATGATGCCAAGCACGACGCTCAGCAGCGCCAAGCCCCGGTTGACGCGCTCCAACACCGGGTAGAAGGCCAGGAACATGACGGCTGTCAAGGCCAAGGGCGCCAGCCACAGCGCTTGCTTGAGGATGTACAGGCTTCGATGTGCTGCGATGTACTCCAGCGTCGCCGCCCCGCCCGAGGTCGGCGGCGTCGTCACGAAGACCAGGATTGTCGCCACGATCCAAAAAGCCGCCGCCAGCAGCGCAGCCACGCCCCCGATTCTCACCAGACGCTTCCATGACGGATCGATGGTCTCCCCGATCGCCGGGACCGAGGACTCGCGTGTCACCGATGCCATGTGCCCTCCAAAGGTCGAACAACGCTCCGGTCGGCGCCTCAGAAGCGCACGCCGGCGCACCCCCCACCGCAGTTCGAGCAGCGGTGAGCCCTTCGCACGCCATGGTAGGTAAGGG
>CAYOXR010000302.1:0-1758 GCA_964407955.1 uncultured bacterium
GTGGTGGTCTTGCCGTCGGTGCCGGTCACCCCCAGCACGCTGAGGGCCCGGCTTGGCCAGCCGTGGAAGGCGGCTGCCAGCAGCGGCAGCGCCACCCGGGCGTCCGGCACCCGCAGGTAGGGCACGCTGCCCGGGGGCACGCCGCCCGGCAGCTCGGCCTCGCCGACCACCGCCACGGCGCCGGCCGCGACGACCTCGGCCAGGACGGCGTGGGCATCGAAGTGTTGGCCGCGTCGGGCCACGAACAGGGCCCCCGGCCGCACGCGATCGTGGTGCTGCACCACGCTGAGCACCTCGGGATCCGCGCCCACGGCAGGGCGGACGCCGAGTGCCTGCTCCAGGAGCATGGCGAGGCGCACGACTCAACCCACCAGCGGCGCCGCCAGGCCGCCCCGCTCGATCATGGCCAGAGCGGCGGCGCGATCGGCGTCGCGCCCGACGAAGTCGAGCTCGTCCACGGGCACGACCACGACCGGCGACAGACGGTACTCGCTCAGCCACGCCTCGTACAGCTTGTTCAGCTTCAGCAGGTAGGCGTCCTCGATGCCCACTTCGTAGCCGCGTCCACGCTGGCGGATGTGCCGGCGCAACGTGGGCAGGCCGGCCCGCAGGTACACGAGCAAGTCCGGCGGCTTGAGCGCCGCGCTGACGGCCTCGTACATCGTCTGGTAGCTCAGGTGGTCGCGTTCGTCTAGCACGCCCTCGTGATACAGGTTGCGCTCGAAGACGGCGGCGTCCTCGTACACGGTACGGTCCTGGATGACGCGGCGGCCCGGGTTCACCTGCCTCAGGTGCTGCCTCAGCCGGGTGGCGAGGAAGAACATCTGCGAGTGGAAGGCATAGCGCCGCATGTCGCGATAGAAGTCTTCCAGGTAGGGGTTGTCGTCCACCGCTTCGAAGACCGGCTCGAGGTGGTAGCGCGTCGCGAGCAGCTGCGTGAGACTCGACTTGCCGGCGCCGATGTTGCCCGCCACGGCGACGAACACGCGCTCAGGCCGCCCGCGCCAGGTCGATCACGCGGCGCAGCAGGGCGGCGCGCTCACGCTCGCTGGCCACGTAGTCGAGCTCACCCGCCTCCACCACGTGGACGGGGTAGGGCGCGTGGCGGAAGTGTGCATCGTAGGCCGCGCTGACGCGCTCCAGGTAATCGGCTCGGATGCCGCGCTCGAATGCGCGCCCGCGCTTGGCAATGCGCTTGAGCAGAAGCTCGGGCGCGGCCCGCAGGTAGATGACGAGGTCCGGCGGCGGCAGGCGCGGCTCGAGCTGCTCGAAGAGCTGCCGGTAGAGCTCCCACTCGGCGCCCGCCAGGTTCAGGGAGGCGAACAGGAAGTCCTTCTCGAACAGGTAGTCGCTCACCGTGTCGCGCTGGAACAGCGCATCCTGAGCGAGGGCCATGTGTTGCCGGAAGCGCGACAGCAGGAAGAACACCTGCGCCTGAAAGGCGAAGGCCTTGCGGTCCTGGTAGAAGCCGGCCAGGAACGGGTTCTCCTCGACCACCTCGAGCACCAGTCGAGCGTCGAGCTCGTCGGCCAGGTAGCGGGCGAGGCTGGTCTTGCCGACTCCGATCGGCCCTTCAACGACGATGGTGGCCATGACCCCACGCGCCCATAGGCCTCGAGTATACCGGGGGGTGCGGCTCGGAACGGGACCTCTTGCACGGCCGGCCCGCCTCGTTGGATGCGCCTCTAACGCGTCAGGAGCGCTATGCTACAATCCCCCTAGCTGATGGAAGACAATCCAGCGGACCGATCTACCCGT
>CAYOXR010000303.1:0-3780 GCA_964407955.1 uncultured bacterium
TCGCTCGCCACCAGCTGGGAGGTCTCCTCGGACGGCCTCACCTGGACCTTCCACCTGCGTCATGACGTCAAGTTCAGCAACGGCCGGCCGATGACGGCGCAGGACGTGGTCTACACCTACACGCGCATGCTCGACCCGGCAACGGGCTCCGGTCAGAAATACCTGCTGGGCTCGACCCAGAGCGTGACGGCGCCCGACGACTACACGGTGCAGTTCCATCTCAAGACGCCCAACGTCGCCCTGGTCGCACACCTCGCCGCCCAGGCGTCGGTCGGCATCATCGCCAAGGAGTCGGTCGACAACGGCACCATCAACACCCAACCGATCGGCACCGGCCCGTTCATGATCACGAACTACCAGCCGGGTAGCGAACTGATTCTCAAGAAGAACCCCTACTACTGGCAGCAGGGCCTGCCCTACCTCAACGAGGTCGACATCAAGATCATCACCGACGAGTCGGTACGGCAGACCGCCCTGATCTCCGGTGACGTCGACTGGGCCATCAGCGTGCCGCCCCAGAGCCTCGGCCAGCTCCAGAACGATCCCAACCTCGTGGTGGACAAGACCTCTGCCGGCGCCTACTGGTACATCGGCGTCAACCTCAAGAACCAGTACCTGAAGAACCCCAAGGTTCGCGAGGCCATCAACTACGCCATCAACCGCAAGGACATCACCGACGCGATGAGCTTCGGCACGGGCGTGCCGACCCAGGACCCCATCCCGAGCTCGAGCGCCTGGGCATACGACTACGCGCCCTATAGCTACGACCCGGCCAAGGCCAAGCAGCTCCTCGCCGAGGCGGGCTACCCCGACGGCTTCCGCATGCAGATCATGCCCACCACGCAGTACGCGCAGTCCGTGCGCGGCGCGCAGGTCATCCAGCAGGAGCTCGGGCAGGTCGGCATCAAGGTGACCATCAAGAACCTGGAGTGGGCGCAGTGGCTGCAGGAGGAGGGCAAGGGCAACTACGACACCTACGTGTGCTCGTGGAACGGCCTGGTCGACCCTTACGACTTCTTCTACGCCCAGCAACGCACGGGCCAGGTGTTCAACTTCACCGGGTACAGCAATCCCCAGGTCGACAAGCTCCTGGACGAGGGCAACGTCACTCAGGGGTTCGCCCAGCGCAAGGCGATCTATCAGCAGGTCAACAAGATGGTCGTCGACGACGCCCCCTACATCTACCTGTACAACCCGGCCAACATTCAGGTGTACCAGACGTATGTCAAGGGCTACGCCGCGCGGCCGGACCAGAACATCGACTTCGTGAAGACCTGGCTCGACAAGTGACATCGGCTTCGTGAGTCTCGTGTGGGAGGCGGGCTTGCCCGCCTCCCACACCTCTTTTTCGGCTATCTTGGCTTCGAGGTACCTGTGAGCCTTCGTTATCTCCTCCAACGCCTCGCGACACTGCTGCTGGTCCTGTTCGGGGTGTCGATCCTGACCTTCGCGATCATCCCGCTCGTGCCGGGCAGCCCCGCCCGCGTCACGCTCGGCGTCCAGGCGACCGACGCCTCCGTCGCGGCGCTCGAGCACAAGATGGGCCTCGACCGGCCCTTGCCCGTCCAGTACTGGAGCTGGCTGTCGGGAATCGTGTTCCATGGCGACTTCGGCACGAGCCTCATCAGCGGCAAGCCGATCACGGAGCAGGTCGCCCACCGTCTGCCGGCCACCCTGGCACTGGCCCTCGCCGCCCTCCTGATCGGCCTCCTGATTGCCCTACCCAGCGGCATCCTGTCGGCCCTCAAGCCCGGCAGCGCACGCGACCTGGGCGTGTCCGTCATGAGCCAGATCGGCGTGTCGATCCCCGACTTCTGGCTGGGCATCCTGCTGATCCTGCTCTTCGCCCAGATCCTGCACTGGCTGCCGTCGAGCGGCTATGAGCCCGTCTCACAAGGCCTCGGCGCGTACCTCCGGCACATCGTCCTGCCGGCGGTGACCGCGGGCGTCATCAGCGGCTCCATTATGGCGCGCTTCGTGCGCTCCGCGATGCTGGAGGTCCTCGGCAACGACTACGTGCGCACCGCCCGCGCCAAGGGCCTGGCCGAGCAGCGGGTCATCGCCAAGCACGTGCTCCGGAACGCCGCCATCACGGTGGTGACGATCATCGGGCTGCAGATGGCCACGCTGCTGTCCTCGGTGGTGGTGGTGGAGATCATCTTCTCCTGGCCCGGCCTCGGCTCCATGGCGCTCACCGCCACGCTGCAACGCGACTACCCGGTGCTGCAGGCGTCGGTGCTGCTGTTCGCGGCCTCGTTCGCCGTCATCAACCTGATCACGGACCTCTCCTACGTGCTGCTCGACCCCAGCCTGGAGTATGCATGAGCACCGCAGCCGTGACCACCCGCGAGGACGAGCGCGCGCCGGCCGCGCGGCGCTCGCTCGCCCGGCGCGCGCTCAGGCATCCGCTGGTCGTGACGGGCGGCTGCATCGTGGCGCTGCTGGCGCTGGTGGCCATCTTCGGGCGCTGGCTGGCGCCCTACGACCCGATGTCCATGAACTTCGCCGCGCGCTTCGCGCCGCCCTCCCTGGCGCACCTCTTCGGCACCGACGACTTCGGTCGGGACGTGTTCTCGCGCGTGGTCTACGGCGCCGCCGTGTCGTTCAAGGTGGCCTTCATCGCGGTAGGCATCTCCGGCACCGTCGGCGTGCTCCTCGGCCTCACGGCGGGCTTCCTCGGTGGCTGGATCGATGAGCTGGTCATGCGCATCATGGACGTGCTCTTCGCGTTCCCTGCAGTCCTGCTCGCGATCACCGTCATGGCCATTCTCGGGCGCGGCGTGGGCAACGCCATGGTGGCCATCGCGATCGTCTACATCCCCATCTTCGCCCGCGTCACGCGCGGAGCCGTCATCAGCGTGCGGGGGCGGGAGTACGTCACCGCCGCCCGCGCCATGGGTCAGGGCCCCTGGCGCATCATGCTCCGCCACGTCCTGCCCAATGCCCTCGGGCCCATCATCGTGCAGACCTCGCTGAGCCTCGCCTTCGCCATCCTCGCCGAGGCGGCGCTCTCCTTCTTCGGGCTGGGCACCCAGCCGCCCGATCCCAGCTGGGGGCGGATGCTCTCGGTGGGCCGCTCGTTCCTGGACCAGGCGCCTTGGATGGGCATCTTCCCGGGCCTCGCCATCATGGTGGCGGTGCTCGGCTTCAACCTCCTCGGCGACGGCTTGCGCGACGTGCTCGACCCGCGCTCGTCGCGTTGAGGCGGACGTGACGGCCCCGCAACCGGACGCCGGCGCCGCGACGGCCGTCGGCGCTGTACGCGTCGGCGCCGCGCTCGCCCTCGGCGTCTTCCTGCTCTCGGCCGCCGGCCTGTTGCTGGAGATCGCGCTGACACGCGTCCTCTCCGTGCTCTACTACAGCCCCTTCGTATACGTTCTGCTGGCGGTCGCGGTCCTCGGATCGGGGTTGGGTGCCGCCGCCGCCGTGCTGCTTCCGAGCACCCGTACGCGTGCGGGCGCGACGCTTGCGGGCGCCGGCGCCGCGCTGGTGACGCCGCTGGTGGCCCTGGCGCTGCTCGGACTGGCCACGCTTCCGTTGCAGGCCTTGGCGCTGCCGCTGTGCGCCCTGCCCTTCGCGTTCCTCGGCCACGCCCTGGCAACGCTCTTCGCCCTGCGCTCACGGGCCGCCCCACGGCTGTACCTCGCGGACCTCGGCGGCGCGGGCGTCGGCGCGCTCGCGTCGGTGGCGGTGCTTGATGCCCTCGGCGGCGTCGGCGCCGTCATGCTTGCCGCCGCGCTCGCGGGCCTGGCGGCGATCCTGCTGGCTCCGCGCGCGCTG
>CAYOXR010000304.1:0-9616 GCA_964407955.1 uncultured bacterium
GCCATCCACAGCATGAAGGCGCGCACGTGGGGGTCCTCGAAGGTGTCCTCGATAACCTCCCACGCGCTCATCGCCTGCCGCCGCAGCCACACGTTGCCCTGCGGGTGCCCTGCCAGCATCTCGCTCAGCGACGGGCCCCAGCCGATGGGCGTGTAGCGGTAGCGGTTGACCAGCGGCGCCACCGAGGCATACGCCTCCAGGTGGCGCAGGTAGGCGTCGGCGTCGCGCTTGGAGAAGCGCGCCAGCTCCTCGGCGGTGCGCCGCTCGTCCCGCCACTGGGTGATCCAGCTCCCGTCCGGGAACGGCACGTGCACCACCGGATCGGGATGCAGGTATTCCAGGCCGTAGGCCCCCAGTCCCAGCTCGTCGCCGGTCAGCAGCGGGCTGCTCTGGATCAGGTTGTGCGCCGTCGAGCAGGCGTCGTGCCGGAAGCCGGGCAGCGTCAAGGCCTCGGTGTTGGTGTCACCGCCCACCTCCGGCCGGGACTCCAGGACCAGGCAGGAGAAGCCCGCCTTGGCCAGGTAGGCGGCGCTCACCAGGCTGTTGTGACCGGCACCGGCGACGACCACGTCGTACTCGTCACGCACGCGTCCACCCCTTCCGCTTTCGGGCGGCGCTCAACCCGCCCCGCCGGCCGCAATCGGCACGCCCAGCACCTTCGCGGCATTGCCGCCGAGCACGCCCCTCTGCTCGGCCGGCGCCAGGCCGAGGGCCTCCACCTCCGCCACCGGCCTGGTCGTCCCCATGTCGAACGGGCGATCGGAGCCGAGCAGCACCCGCTCCCAGCCGGCGTAGTCGATCAGGGCGCGCAACAGCCCTTCGTCGAAGGTGACGGTGTCGTAGTAGAACCGGCGCAATGCGGCATCGAGGTCGCCGCCGAAGCGCGCCCGGGCCTGCGCCTGGAAGCCGGCGGCATGCCGCAGGCGGCCCCTGAGCGCCAACAGCGCGCCGCCGCCATGGGCGAGGAGCACGCGCAGCCCGGGGTGGCGCTCGAGCACGCCGGCCATCACCATGTGCGCGGCGCTCACCGCCGTCTCCACGGGGTTCCCCACGGTGTTCCACAGGTAGTACTCGTCGAACACCGGCAGGCCGAAGCCACGCGTGGCGGGGTGTATGAAGACCAGCGCGCCGGTCCGCTCCGCTTCCGCCCAGAACGGCTCGAAGCGGTCGTCGCCGAGGTACGCGCCCTGTACGCTGGCGCTCGTCTCCACGCCGGCCACGCCCGGCAGCGCCATGACCGCTGCGAGCATCTCCGCGGCACGCGCCGGCGCCTGCAACGGCACGGCGCCGAGCGCCGTCACGCGCCCGGGATGGGCCACCGCCATCGCCGACAGCGCCTCGTTCTGCAGCCGGCACACGTCGAGCGCTTCCTCGACCTCCAGCCCGTATGGCAGCAGGTTCACCCAGGGCGACAGCACCACGTGGTCCACGCCCTCGGCTGCCGCCTGCTCGAGGATGCGCTCGATGCGCACGAACTCGCGCAACGCCGAGCGGATGCGCTTGCCCCGGAACTCGACGACCTGCGCGCCGTCCTCCCAGCTCACCGCCGGCCGCCACGGCTCGCCCGCGCCGGCCGCGCGGATGATCTCGGGGACGATCACGTGGCAGTGCACGTCGATGGTCACGGCCCGTCCCTCCCCCCGAGAGGGGTGCGATCCGAACCGGCGAGCGGACGGCGCGCCCACCTCGAGCCCGTCGCCGGCCGGCGCCGAGGCGGCGAGCGCCGCTGGCGCTCAGGCATCGCGCACCGTGCCGCCGAGGTACAGATCGGCGATCTCGGGATGCTCGAGCACCTCGCGGGCGGCCCCGCTCAGGCGCACGCGGCCGCCCTCCAGCACCACCCCGTAGTCGGCGGCGCCGAGGCCGAGGCGGACGTTCTGCTCGACCAGCAGGATGGTGCGGCCACGGTCACGCATCTGGGCGATGAGGTCCCACACCTGCTTCAGGCTCTTGCGGTCGAGCCCCAGCGAGGGCTCGTCGAGCAGCACCAGCAGGGGGTCGAGCATCAGGCTCCGCGCGAACTCCACGGCCCGGCGCTGGCCGCCCGAGAGGTTGCCGGCCTTGTCACCGGCGCGCTCGCGCACCAGCGGGATCAGCCCCTCCACCTCGCGGTAGCGGCGCCGCACCAGCGCCGGCTTGCGGCGCAGGATGTAGGCGCCCATCAGGACGTTCTCCTTGACCGTCAGGCTGGGGAACAGCGCGTTCTGTTGCGGCACCTGCACCACGCCGCAGGCCAGGATCTCCCCCGGCGTGAGCCGTGACAGCGACTGCGTGCCGTTCAGGCGGATGCTGCCCTCGAGCGTGCGGCACACGCCGCTCACCGTCTTGAGCAGCGTGGACTTGCCGGCGCCGTTGGGCCCCACCACGCAGGTGATGGCGCCCGCCTCGATCTGCAGGTCGACGCCCTGCAGCACCCGCGCGCCGTGGTAGCCGGCGACCACGCCCTGGAGCTCGAGCATCGTCGGCATCAGCCCTGCGCCCCCTCGAGCGCCGCGTCGCGGTTCCAGTCCTCGCCCAGGTAGGCGTCGAGCACCAGGGGGTTGCTCTGCACGGCGTCCGGGCTGCCCTCGGCGATGACCCGGCCGCTGGCCATGACCAGCATGCTGTCGCACAGCTCCAGCACCATGGGCATGTTGTGCTCCACGATGACGAAGGTCAGGCCCTGCTTGTTGAGCGCGCGGATCGTCTCCGAGATGCGCTCGATCAGCCCGGGGTTGATTCCGCCCGCCGGCTCGTCCAGCAGGATGAGCCGCGGCTCCAGCATCAACAGCTGCGCCAGCTCCACGAGCTTCTTCTGTCCGAAGGAGAGCCGCCACGCCGGCTGCGGGCCGAAGTCGGCCAGGCCCACGAAGTCGAGCAGCTCGAGGGCGCGCCTCGCTTCCGGCCCGCTCACCGCGTCGGCCGGCAGCAGCCGCCACTGGAAGCGTCTGAGGGGCGCCACCACGTTCTCCATCACCGTCAGCCGGGGGAACAGTCGGGTGCTCTGGAAGGTGCGGCCGAGACCGCGGTAGGCGCGGTCCCAGGGTTGGAGCGTCTCGATGGCCTCGCCCGCGAAGCGGATCGAACCGGCGTTGGCGCGCATCATGCCGCTGATCAGGTTGAACACGGTCGTCTTGCCCGAGCCGTTGGGGCCGATCAGCCCCGTGAGGCTCCCCTCCGGAACCGCGAACGAGCAACCGTCCACGGCGGTGATGCCCCCGAAGCGCTTGACCAGGCCGTCGACCTCCAGCAGCGGGGCGGCCACTCCGCCGCGGGCGCTCGACCGCTCGGCGGTAGACCGCACCGGCGCGCTGAGCTCCACCACGCGCGGAACGCTCTGCCGGCGCTCGAAGGCGACCGCAGAGGCGCGCCGCCGCTCCAGCCAGCCGCGCACCGTGGGGATGATGCCGCGGGGCAGGAACATCACCACCGCCATCAGCACCAGGCCGAACACGAACAGGTGCACCCCCTGGGCCGCCACCAGGCCGTTCGTCACCTCGTTCATGGGCACCACCAGGAACGCGCCGAGCACCGGCCCCCAGATGGTCCCCAGCCCGCCAACCAGGGTCGCCAGCACGATCTGTACGCTGACCAGGATGTCGAACATGCCGCGCGGATCGATGAAGGTCAGGAAGTAGGCGTAGATGCCGCCGGCGACGCCGATGAGCACGCCGCTCGCCACGGTGGCGAGCACCTTGTAGACGCTGGTGCGCACGCCGATGGCGGCGGCCTTGTCCTCGTCCTCGCGGATGGCGACGAGCCCCATGCCGAACTTGGTGCGCCGGATCCACCAGGTCATCAGGGTGGAGAGCAGCATCAGCGCGAGCAGGCTGTAGTAGAAGGGCATGTTGCCGATGTTCAGGCCCCACGGCGGCAGCGGCAGGGTGACGCCGTTGGAGCCGCCGGTGAACCTCGGCGCGTTCAGACCGATCGCCTGCATCAGGAACAGGAAGGCGATGGTGATGATGACGTAGGCGTGCTCGCGGGTCCGCATGATGGTCGAGCCGAGGAGGGCCGCCACCAGCGCCGCTACGATCCCACCGAGCGGTGCCAGCAGGAACGGAGAGACGTGCACAACGCGCGTGAGCAGCCCCACCGTGTAGGCGCCCAGCCCGAGGAAGGCGCTCTGCCCGAGCGACACGTAGCCCGTGAAGCCGGCGATCACGTTCCATCCCGTCGCCATGACCCCGAGCACGAAGATCAGGATCAGCACGGTCTGGTGGTACTGATCGCCGGGGCGTAGCAGCGGGAAGGCGACGAGCGCCACGCCGGCCAGCACGAACAGCACGCTCGCGACGCTGACGCGGGGCCGTCGCAGCGTGGTGGGTGCGGGCTCGACCGTCACGCCACCACGTCCTTGCGCACGCGCGAGCCCATCAGCCCCTGCGGCCGGATCAACAGCACGGCAAGGATGACGACGTAGAAGACCACCACCGACCATTGCGTGGAGATGTAGGTGGCGGTCAGGGTCTCCGCCACCCCCAGGATGAGGGCGCCCACCACCGCGCCCGGCAGACTGCCCATGCCGCCCAACACGATGATGCCGAGCGTACGCGAGATCCACACGTACTGTGAGGCCGGGAAGATCGGGTACAGGATCGACATGACCGAGCCGCCAACGCCGGCGGTGGCGGTGCCGATGGCGAAGGTGAGCGCCGCCACCGTACCGATGTCGATACCGACCAGGAAAGCCCCCTCAGGGTTCTCCGACGCGCTGCGGATGGCCCGGCCCATCCAGGTGCGCGTCAGCAAAAGATAGAGCAGCAGCAGCACGACGACCGCGGCGCCACAACCGAAGACCTGGGCCTTGGGCACCACCAGCGCGCCGGCGTGGAACGACTGGTTGAAATACGGAGGTGTGACGGACCGGAACACGTTCTTCCAGGTCATGCCCATGGCGCCTTCGAGCATGATGGCGAGGCCGAAGGTCAGCACGACCGACATCGAGGCCGAGGACGACCTGACCCGGGAAACCAGCCCCTTGTACACCAGCCACCCCACGAGGAACATCACGGGGGTGGTGACCAGCGTGAGCAGCAGCGGGTCGATCCCGAGGCGCGACCACAGCTCGTAGGTGAACAGGCCGGCCAGCACCAGGAACGCCGGGTGCGCCACGTTGACGATGCCCATGACGCCGAACACGAGCGTAAGGCCGGATGCGAACAAGGCGTAGACCCCGCCGATGAGCAACCCCAGGATGAGCGTCTGGACCAGCAGCGTCATGCGGCTCCTAGCCTCCCGGACGGGCTCCCGGCCTCGGTGCGGCGGAAACGCGGCGCGTGTGTGGACGCCGCGCCGCCGCGGTCACGGGGCGGGTCCCGCTGCAGGGGCGGGACCCGCCTTGGGGACGCCCTCCGGACGAAGGGCGGGATTCCGGGAAGGGGCGGGATCCCGGGAAGGGGCGGGATCCCTTGTCGGGATCCCGCCTATCGATTCGTGCCGAAGCTACTGCCACTCAGGCTTGGGGAAGGTGATGGTCGGAGAGGTCGCGACGTCGCGTGGCAGCACGATCTCGGCCTTGCCGTTCTGCCACTGCGCCAGCAGGAATGCCGACTGCGGCGCGCCGGTCTTGTCCCACGACAGCTGGCCGAGGATGGTGTCGACCGAGTGGCTGTGCAACCAGTCCTTGATCTTGGTCTGGTCGAGCGAGCCAACCGCCTGCACCGCCGTCTGCAGGACCTGGGCCGTGGCGAAGGCGTCGGCCGAGTCCTCGGCCGGCACTTCGTTACCGAACATCTGGTGGTAGGTGTCCACGAACTGCTTGTTCTGATGCGTGGGCAGGTCCTGGTGCCAGCTCACGGCGTAGAAGATGCCTTCGGCGTTGGCCGCCCCGCCGATGCCGTCGGCGAACTGCTGGCTCTCGGACGGCGCCGAGGTCTCGAACAGCACCTTGGGGTTGTAGCCCAGCTTCTGGAACGAGCGGATGATGCTGACGCCGTCCTGGAAGACCGCGCCCTCGGCGACGAGTTCGGCGCCGCTGTTCTTGATGGCGGTGGCGATGGTGTCGAAGTTGGAGGTCTCCGGCGGGTACACCGTCTGGTAGACCGTCTTGATCCCGGCCGCCTCGAGCTGCGTCCGGATCCCCTCGATGACCGGCTTCGTGAACGGGTCGTCCTGGGTGGGGTAGGCGGCGGTCTTGGGACGCTGATCGGCCGGCAGCGACAGCACCCACTTCACGAACTGATCGCCCTGGTGCGGCGCTGTGGCCTGCTGTGCGAAGAACAGGTACTGGAAGCCGCGGTTGAACATGTTGGGCGCGCCGCCGGCCGGCTCAACGTACACCATGTGGTACTTCTCGGCAACCGCCGAGGCGGGCAGGTTCAGCAGCGAAGAGAAGGTGCCGAGCAGCAGGTCGACCTTGTCCTGCGTGATGAGGCGCTGGTAATCGGCGACGATGGTGTTCTGGTCGCTGGCGTCGTCCTTGATGTCGAGGGTGACCTGGCGTCCGAGCAGTCCGCCGGAGTCGTTGACGATCTTCTGCCAGACCTTGTAGCCCTTCTGCGCCGCGCCGCCCGGTTGCGAGAAGTCACCGGTCAGCGGTAGCGAGATCCCGATCTTGATCGGGCCCTGCGCGGCGGCGAGCCCGGTCGCCGCCAGCGCGATGGCCGCGAGCGTCAGTGCGAGCCTCTTGAGCATCTGTCAGCCTCCTATGTCCTCCGGCCGACCCCTTGGCCGGGACGTGCGTGTCGAACTCGTCGCGGTTCCTCTCCGTGGTGGGTTCGCTCTGGCGGCTGTTCACCTCCCTCCGCCGACCATCGGCGACGCCGGGCCCGACCCCGTCACCTGGGATTGAGCGTCAGCAGCTTCATCTCGCTCATCTCCTGGATGGCGTATCGCAGCCCCTCGCGTCCCGCGCCCGATTGCTTCACGCCACCGTAGGGCATGTGGTCCACGCGGAAGGTGGACACGTCGTTGACGTTCAGACCGCCGACCTCCAGCGAGTCGAACGCCTGCCGGATCACCCGCCAGTCGTTCGTGAACAGCCCCGCCTGGAGGCCGAAATCGCTGTCGTCCACGGCGCGGATGGCCTCGCCGACATCGGCGTAGCGGTACAGGCCGATCATCGGCGCGAACACCTCCTGGGCGCACACCTTCATGCTGGCCCGCACCTCCTCGAGCACCGTCGGCGGCCACAGGTTGCCCCGGCCCTCGCCGCCCGTCAGCAGCCTCGCGCCGCCGGCGCTGGCCTCGGCGACCCACGCTCCGATTCGCTCCGCCGCGCCGACGTCGATCACCGGCCCCACATCGGTGGACTCGTCGAGGGGGTCGCCGATGGTGAGTCTCTCCACCATCGGGATCAATGCCTCCTTGAAGGCATCGTAGACGTCCTCGTGGACGTACACGCGTTGCACCGACACACAGGATTGGCCGGCGTACTGGAAGCCGCCCCAGGTCACCCGCTCGGCCGCGAAGCCCAGGTCGGCGTCCTTGTGGACGATGACGCCGGCGTTGCCGCCGAGCTCGAGCGTGACGCGCTTGCGGCCGGCGCGGCCCTTCAGCGCCCAGCCGACGGCCGGGCTGCCGGTGAAGGTGAGGAGCCGGATGCGTTCATCCTCGACGAGCGGCGCGGCGTCGGAGGTGCTGCTGGGCACCACGCTGAACGCGCCCTCGGGGAACGCGCTCTCCTGCACGATGGCCGCCAGCTTCAACGCCGACAGCGGCGTCTGACTGGCGGGCCGCAGCACGATAGCGTCGCCGGCGGCGAGCGCCGGGGCCACCTTGTGCGCGACCAGGTTCAGCGGGTAGTTGAAGGGGCTGATACCGGCCACGGGCCCCAGTGGGACCTGCCGGACATGCGCCTCTCGGCCCTCCAGACCCGGGATCCAGTCGAGCGGCACGATCTCGCCGTAGATGCGGCGGGTCTCCTCGGACGCGACCTTGAACGTGAAGACGGCGCGATCGACCTCACCGCGCGCCGCCTGGATCGGCTTGCCCGCCTCCAGGGCCATGGTCCGCGCCAGGTCCTCGCGCTGCGCGGCGATGCCGGCGCTGATGGCAGCCAGCGCCTCCGAGCGCTGCCAGGCAGGCATGTGCCGCGTGGCCTGGAACGCCCGCGTCGCACCGGCGATGGCCGCCTCGATCTGCTCGGGGCCGGCACGATGGACGACGGCGACGAGCTCGCCGTCGTAGGGGCTGCGCACCTCCAGGCGGTCGCCCGTGCGGAGCCACTGTCCGGCCACGAAGCAGCCGAACTCGCCGAGGCGGGGCTCGCCCCCGGTCGCCTGCGCCGGCCTGCTGGCCGAGTCGCTGCGGAGCCTCTCGGCGCTCACGCGCCCACGCCTCCGCCCGAGAGGCGCGCCAGCACCTCGAACACCACGGCGAAGTCCTGCTTGTCCAGTCCCAGGCCCCGCGCCGCCGTGAGCATCTCGTTGGTGACGGCGGTGGTGGGGAGAGGCACGTTCACCTCGCGTCCCAGCTCGAGCGCCAGGTCCATGTCCTTCTGCATCATGTTCACGTCGAACCAGGCCTCCTCGGGCATGTGCAGCACGAACGGTCCGCGGTACTTGACCATGGGCGAGGCGATCACGCTGTGGAGCAGCACCTCGGCGGCGGTCTCGCGCGGGATCCCGCTGCGCTCGGCGAGCAGCAGGCCCTCGCTGAAGGCCAGCATCTGGACCGCAAGGCTCAGGTTGGTTGCGATCTTCATGGTAACCGCCAGACCGTTGGCGCCCACGTGGGTCGCCTTGGAACCGACAGCCATGAGGATCGGCTCGACCGTGTCGAACACGGCGCGGTTCCCGCCCACCATGAAGGTGAGCTTGCCTTGCTCCAGCGTCTCGACGCTGCCCGACACGGGCGCGTCGAGCATGGTGGCTCCGCGCTTGTTCACCTTCCCGGCCAGCTCGCGGCTGAACGCCGGGCTGACGGTGCTCATGTCGATGTAGATCTTGCCGGGACCCAGGCCGGCCAGGATGCCGTCCTCGCCCTCGGTGACACTCCGCAGCGCGCCCGTGTTGGTCACCATGCTGAAGGTGATGTCGGACGCCTCGGCCACGGCGCGCGGGCTGTCGCCCCAGCTCATGCCGGCGTCGAGCAGCCACTCGGCCTTCGCCCGGGTGCGATTGTGGCCGGTGACGTCATGTCCCGCGTCGATGAGGCGCCTGGCGACCCTTCCGCCCATCACCCCGAGGCCGACGAACCCTAGTCTCGCCATGGTGCACGCTCCTTCGCCCCGCTAGATGTCGCGTGGTCGGCGCGCGGGGGCGCCGACCAGCCAGGGTCGCGCCGTCCGAGCGCCCTTTCGATAAGTATTAGTGGTGTGGTGGTCATACCTCCGGAACGTCGAGCCGCCCCACCTGCCCGCGGGCAACCCGCTGATCCCCTCGACAACCCCTCGATTTCGGCTTCGCAGGTGTCCGGACGGTGCCGGTGGCAACCCGTTCAGAAGCTAATTTGGGACGCCTTCAAGGTTACCACACCGGAAGGGCAGCGTCAAATGTCGCGAGCGGCGGTTTCCTTGACAATGTCTCGCCATGCGTGCTAGGTTCACATCATTCCAAAGAGGTATTACCATCATACCTCCTGCAACAGATTTCATCCTGTGCATGGGTTTGCATCATGTCCATCGTGCCACGCCGACGCGGCTTCCCCCTGCTGGTCGTGGACCGCCGTCGCTTCCGCCGCCATGTTCCGAGCC
>CAYOXR010000305.1:0-5232 GCA_964407955.1 uncultured bacterium
TGGCAGCTTCCCCAACAGTTACGGCGCCGACTCGAAGGGGAACATCCCGGTCGCGTTGCTGGGTTCCGCCAGCTTCGACGTGAGCACCGTGGACGAGAGCACCCTTCGCTTCGGGGAGTGCTCGACGCCTCTGCCGGATGACCACATCGCCCACAAGAAGGGGCACCCGCAATACGTCAACGGCGACGCCTATGGCGACGTCGTCTACCACTTCCCGTTCCAGGACACGAACCTCGACCCGGCAGACACGCAGGGCTGCCTGGGCGGCCAGGCGGGCGGGCTCGACTTCCTGGGTACGGATTCCGTGAACATCGTGCCGGGCCACTAGCGCCCTCGAGACGTTCCGCCTCTGTCCGGGCCCCGAGTGCGGGGCCCGGACGTTCTCTCGTCACGGAACGGCATTCACGCCGCGACTGGCGGGTGGCGCCTTGTTGGCACGCCCAAGGGCGTGGAGCGACCCTGGACTGCGCCGGCTCTCTTCACGTTCGCCGCTTGTGACGACATTTCCAGCATGTGCCTCGGCGGGAAGATGTGAACGAGATGTGAAGCAATCGACCGACTCGCCGCCGGCCCCGGTGCATCCTCCAGTGCGGACCCACAACCAAGGAGGACCAATGGGCAACTTCAACCCCTTCAAGTTCAATGGACGCATTGGCCGCCTCGAGTACATCGGCTACGGAATCGTCTGGGGCGTCGTCGTGCTGGTCGGCAAGCTGATCGTCACCGGCGGTACCGGCAACGAAGCCAACGCGTCGATGGGTGGAACGCTTGCGTTTCTCCCGTTCGTGGTGGTGGTCTTGATCGCGACGTTGAGCTATGGCGCGCGCAGGCTCCACGACTTCAACCAGAGCGCCTGGCTGTACCTGCTGATGTTCGTCCCGATCGTCAATTTCTTCATGGCTCTCGTCCTCCTCTTCGCACCGGGAACACAGGGACCCAACGCCTACGGCGTGAGAGGGCAGTAGCAACGTCGAGGCGAGTCTCGGCATCGGGCACGAGCCGGCGCGGCTCGCCGCTGCGGCACGCGCGCGCCGGCCGGGCCAAGCGGGTGATTGGCTGAACTGCAGCCAACGGGCCCGACGGCAGCCGCCGGACGCCGCGCGCCAGCTAGGCGCCGTCGCCTGCGCCGCCATCCTCATTGCCATCCGCGCCGCCATCCGCGCCGCCGCCCCCGCCCTGGCGTGCGCGTCGCGCCGCCAGCCCCATGGCCGGCATCGCCAAGGCCAGCACGAACAGGGCGCCCATCAGCCAGTCCAGCCAGGGTAGCGGGTGCCGCACCCACAGGAATGTGACGACCGCGAGCAGCAGCGACTGCGTGAGGATCTCCAGCAGTCCGCCCCACAGGAAGCCGGTCGGGCTGGGCTCGAGGTAGATCAGACCCTCGATCGAGGATGCGGCCGGCGCGAACGTCGACAGGATGCCGACGATCACCAACGTAAGCCACAGCACCCACCAGCCGCCGGGGGCGAAGACGACGTCCCGGAGAAGGTAGAACGCCACCCCGAACAGGGCTCCGCGTAGCGGTTGGAACAGCGGGCCGGCCATCACCAGCGGGTCGTCCGTGGGGCGCATGCTGGCGCGCCGCACCGGGTCCTCGCGAATGGACGCACCGTAACGGAAGAGCGAGAAGGCCACCATCCCCACCAGCGTGTAGGTGACCGTGTGCACCGCCATGGCGCGGACGACCAGACTCCAGAAGCCGAGGGCATGCGGGGTCACCGGCTCACGTCCTTTCAATGCAGGCCGCCATGGGCGGCGGCACCTGGGCACGATTATGGCGCGGTGGGCGCAGCGCGGCCGGGACGAGCGTCCCGCCGTGACCGCCGGCTAACGGTGCGCTGCGCGCATGCGTCCCGCTATCCACCCGCGGCTCGCTTCCCGGCCGCGTGGTCGAGGGGCTCGGCGGCGGTGAGGACGAGGACCTTGACTGTCGGGTCGTTCGCGGGCATATTGTCTCCACCCTGGGGAGGCTTTCGCGTTTGCGGAGCGTATGGGAGGGGCGTATGCCTGAGGTGCTGTTCGTTCGCGTCAAGTCCGATCTCGGCGACGAGGAGCTGAGTCGGCGGATCTTGGAGCGGTTCCCGCAGTTCAGGGAGGTGCCTGGGCTGGTCCAGAAGATCTACGGCCGGGAGGCCGCGACGGGCGACTACTGCGGCATCTACTTCTTCGATAGCGCCGAGTCGCTCGCCGGGTTCGCCGACAGCGCGCTGGCGCGCTCGATCCCTTCGGCGTACGAGGCGTTGGATGTCCGCCGGGAGGTCTTCGAGGTGCTCTTCCCGTTGTGGCCCGACCGCGGGCCGCTGGCCGAGGCGGAGGCGGCCTGAGCTTGCGGCCGGAGCTCGAGGCCGTGATCGTGTCGCTGCGGGTGGAGGCGTCCACATGGTGACGGGCCGTGAGCGACGCCCCGGGCCCAAGGATGGCCGCGGAAGCACGGGTGCATGTCTGGGGTCGTCCCCCGCGAAGCTCCCTGGGGCGACGGCCTGCCGTGCTGTTCGTGTGGTGCTGCTCGGATGCACCCTCGCTCTGGGTTGGGCCGCGTGGGGCGGGTTGGCTCGCGGGCAAGCGCTGCCCGACCCCGCCTACTCCGACCTGCGGCCCGAGCTGGCCAAGCTGGTGTGCCCGGTCCGGCAGCGCGCCTACGCCAGCGAAGCGGAGCGGCTGCGTTTCGAGATGCGCGCACGCTACGCAGCTGTCTTGCCGCTGTTCTTCGCCAAGGTCGGGGCGGAGGTGGACGCGGCCCTGCTGATGCCGGTCGACGGGGTGCGCGTGCGGCAGGTGAGCGACACCTGGGGGGCCGCCCGCGCCGGGGGGCGCTCGCACGAGGGGGTCGACATCTTCGCGCCGAAGGGCACGCCGATCCGGTCCGCCACGGCAGGCTTCGTGTACAGCATCGAGAGCCTGAGCCTGGGCGGTAACTCGGTCACCGTCGTGGGGGGTGGCGGGCGCCGCTACTTCTACACCCACATGAGCGCCTTCGCCGAGGAGCTGCGCGAGGGGCAGCACGTCACCACCGACACCGTGCTCGGCTACGTCGGCAACACCGGCGACGCCGCGACCACGCCGCCCCACCTGCACTTCGGGGTGTACGAGAGCCCGGCCGACTCGTGCAGGTGGCATGCCGTCGACCCCTACCCGCTGCTGGTCGACCGCTAGCGCGGGATCACACCAGCCCTGCACACAGCAACCCTGCTCACCGCAACCCTGCTCACCGCAGCGCCGCTCACACCAGCCCCCTGCGTGCCGACGGGTCTAGCATGTCACGCAGCGTGTCCCCGAGGAGGTTGTAGGACGTAGCGGTGATGAAGATGGCAAGGCCGGGGAACGTCACGAACCACCACTGGGCCAGGATGTACTGCTGACCGTTGCTGATCATGGTGCCCCAGTCGGCAGCGGGGGGCTGCACGCCGAGGCCGAGGAAGCTCAGCGCCGCGGTCGCGATGATGACGTTGCCGATGTCTGCCGTGGCCTGCACGAGGACCGGCGTCAACGAGTTGGGGATGATGTGGCGCAGCAGGATCCTGCCTCTGCGGACGCCCGCGATGCGGGCCGCAACGACGAAGCGCTCGTGCCTGAGGGTCGACGCCTGGCTGTGCACGAGGCGCGCGTACCACGGCCACCACGACACCGACAGCGAGATGATCATGTTCGTCAGGCTGGGCCGGAGGATGAACGCGATCACCATGGCCAGCAGCAGCGAGGGGAAGGCCAGGAACAGGTCGGTGAGGCGCATCAGCAGGGTCTCCACCACGCCGCCGACGTAGCCTGCCGCCGCGCCGATCACGGTGCCGAGCAGCACCGCGACGGCGACGACCACGAAGGCGGCGATCAGGTCCGGCCGCGCGCCGAACAGGACCCTCGAGAGCACGTCGCGTCCCTCGAGGTCGGTCCCGAACCAGTGGGCCGCGCTGGGCGGCAGGAAGATCGCGTTGATGTCGGCGTTGCCGGCGCCCTGCGAGGGGTAGGGGGCGATCACGGGAGCCAGGATCGCGGCGAGGAGGACGAGCACGACGATCGCCAGCGAGACGTACATGATCCAGCGCGTGAGCGGCGCGAACTCGCTCGTCGAGGCGAGCAGGTCGGCGATGAACCCCCTGCGGCGTCCCACTGCCGAGGACGCCACCCTGCTACCGAATCCCCTCATGGAGTGGACCCTCCTTCGCCAACGCGGATCCGGCAAGCGCGCACCGGGCCGTCCGTCGTGACCGGCTCCACGCCGATGGGCAACCGGCGCTCTGCCAGGTAGTCGTAGTCGCGGCGGCTGTCGTGGACGGTGGCGGTGTCCACCGAGACCGACAGCACGCCTTCGTCGCGCCCCAGCGCTCCCATGACCTCGCCGTAGGGATTCGCCATCGCGCTCTCGCCGACGTAGCTGGTATTTCCCGCGATGCCGACCCGGTTCGCCATCGCCACGAAGACCTGGTTCTCCTGAGCGCGGGCCCTCAGCGCGTTGCGGTGCGTCGGCCCGTAGGGCGCCATGTTGCCGTTCGTGACCAGGATGACCTCCGCCCCGATGCTTGCAACCGCCCGCGCGGTCTCAGGGAACTCGATGTCGTAGCAGACCAGCAGGCCCCAGCAGGCCCCGTTCCAGGTCCGGCAGCGGAATGCGTCGCCGGGCGCGACGCGGGCCGCTTCGCCCATCCACAGGTGCGTCTTGCGGTAGCTGAGGAGCAGGCCTTCCGGGCCCACCATGACGCTGGTGTTGTAGACGCGCTCGCCTTCGCGCTCGAGCATGCCCGCCACCAGCACGCTGCCGACCTCGGCGGCCAGGGTCGTCAACCGCTGCACGACCGGCCCGTCCAAGGGCTCCGCCAGCGAGGCCGCCACATCCGGCGGGGGGAAGCCGGTGACCGTCGCTTCCGGGTAGAGGACCACGTCGTGGTTGGGCCCGTAGCGCTTCGCGACCGCCTCGATGCGCCCGAAGTTCGCGTCGACGCGGCCGTCCTCGAGAGGCAGCTGGGCGATGGCGATGGTCGCTCGGCTCATGATCTCCTGCCCCCCGAACGCGGTGCTTGCACCTCTTCTTCGGGCGCTTCCGCCCCGGCCCCAGACGCGTCTGGTCCCGTCTCCGATGCTCCCGCCCCCGCTCCCGATGCGCCCGTCTTGGCTCCGGACGCCCCGCCTGCGGCCGCCTGCGTCCCATTGGCCCGCGCCTCGGCGACGCCCGCCTCGCCCCGCGCCGCGACGTGACAGCTCACGCTGCGGCCGCGCCCGATGGGTGCCAGGCTCGGGGCC
>CAYOXR010000306.1:0-2278 GCA_964407955.1 uncultured bacterium
AGCGGTCCGCCAGGGCCTCGCCCTGCTCGGTGATGCGCATGCGCCCGCCGAGGCTGCCGGGGGGCTGGGCCAGGATCGCCTGCCCGGCCGGGCCGCCGCCCCGGCCGATGCTGGTGCCGCGGCCGTGGAAGATCCTCAGCGGCACCCCCACCTCGCGGCACACGCGTGCCACCCCCTCCTGCGCCTGGTAGAGGGCCCAGTTGGCGGCCAGGAAGCCGGCGTCCTTGTTGGAATCGGAGTAGCCGATCATCACCTCCTGCACACCGCGCTCCTCGACGTGCCGACGGTAGACGGGGATGTCGAACAAGCGGGCGATCACGGCGGGGGCGGCGTGCAGGTCCGCCTCGGTCTCGAACAGCGGGGTGGCGTCGATCTCGCGCACGCCGGCCTGCTTGGCGAGGACGAGCACCTCCAGCACGTCCGACACGCCCTCGGTCATGCTCACGACGTAACTGCCCGTGGCCTCAGGCCCGAAATGCCGCTGCGTGCGCCGGATCTCGGCGAGGAATGCCAGCGCCCGCTCGGCGTCCTCTCCGAGAGGCGCGCCGGCCGGCGCCAGCGGACGCGGCGACTCCAGCTCGCGCGACAACAGCGCCACGCGCGCGTCCTCGTCGAGCCCGGCGTAGTCGCTCGACACACCGGCGAAGCGCACCAGCTCGGCGACCGCGCGCTCGTGCCTGGCGGAGTGCTCGCGCAGGTCGAGGGGTGCCAGATGGAAGCCGAACACCCTCGCGCGGTACAGGGCCGGCCGCACGAACGCCCGGGCGGCGCGTGCGCCCTGGCTCTGCTCCAGCGTGGTCTCGATCAGCGCGAGGTCGTCGACGAGGCGGCTCGCGCCGCCCGGGTAGCCGCCCGCGCCTGCCCCGCGCAGGGCGGCGCGCTCGCGCTCGAGGAAGCGGTGGACGTACGCCAGCTTCTGGCGGTAGGGCTCCTCGGGGAAGCGACGCGGCGGCCCCTCGGTGGCCATGAGCCCCGCCAGGTCGTCGCGGAACGCCCGTGACAGCGTGACCCGGCGCTCCCACTGCGAGAGGCGCTGCACGAGCCCGTCGACATCCCGAAGATAGGCGTCCAGCGCGACCTCGGCCTGCAGGGTGGTCGCCTCGCGGGTGACCTCCGGCGTCACGAAGGGATTGCCGTCCCGATCGCCGCCGATCCACGAGCGAAAACGCACCACCGTGGGCAGGGGCGGCCCCTGGCCGGGACCGTAGACGGCGTCGAGGGCGTCCTCCATGTCCTGCATGAGCCTGGGGATGCTGTCGAGGAGCGAACGCCGGAAGTAGTACAGGGCGCTCTTGGCTTCGTCGAGGACGGTCGGCTTCTCCGCGAACAGCTCGCGCGTCTGCCAGAGCGTGGCGATCTCGGCGAAGACCTCGCGGCGCAACCTCGCCTCCTGCTGGGGTGAGAGCTCGCGCTCGCTGAGCAGGCGAACCGCCTCGGAAACGCGCTCCAGCTTGAGCCGCACGGTGTAGCGCTTGACCTCCGTCGGGTGGGCCGTGAGCGTGAGCTGCACGTCGAGCCCCTCCATGAAGGCACGCACCTGAGCGCGCGTCCAGCCCTGTCGGGCCAGGCTCGCCACCGCTTCGGCCACCGACTCGGGGCGCGGCGAGCTGGGCGTGGCGTGCGCCTCCCGCAGACGGTTGACCCGCACCCGGTGGATCTCCTCGGCGAGGTTGATGAGCTGGAAGTAGACGGTGAACGCACGCAGCAGCCGCTCGGCGGTCGCCAGGTCCTGCGACGCGATCAGCGCCTGCAGCTCCTCTGCCGCGCCCGCCTCCCCCGCCCGGCGCCGCTTGGTCTCGGACCGCACCCTCTCCACGAGCGCGTAGAGCCGCTCCCCTTCGAGCTCGCGCAGCACCGTGCCCAGCGCCCCGCCGAGGAACTTGACGTCGGCGCTGAGCTGGCTGCTCGCCTCGGGACGGGAGCCGTTCCCGTTCGTCACGCGCGATTCTACCCCGGGGTCGCGCTCGGCCCGGCCCCGGCTGCCTGCGGCGACGGCCACTGCACGCGCTTGATCGACCTGGCCCGGCGGCCGTCGAGATCCAGCTCGACGCCGTGCAGCGTGGCCTCGCCGTGGGCCGGTCTGAACCGACGCGGAAGCTTACTCACGAAGCGCGTGTGGACCTCCTCGAAGCCCATCCCGATCGAGGACGTCTGCACCCCGCTCATGCCGACGTCGGTGATGTAGGCGGTGCCTCCGGGCAGCACACGCGCGTCGGAAGTCTGAACGTGGGTATGCGTCCCAACCACGGCCGTCACTCGGCCGTCCAAGTAGTGGCCC
>CAYOXR010000307.1:0-6070 GCA_964407955.1 uncultured bacterium
ACGAGCAGCAGGGCGCCGTCGACCAGCGTCAGCGCGCGCTCCACCTCGCCGCCGAAGTCGGCGTGGCCGGGGGTATCGACGATATTGATCTTGTCGTCCCGCCAGGTGATGGCGGTGTTCTTGGCCAGGATGGTGATGCCACGCTCACGCTCCAGCGCATTGCTGTCCATGACGCGGTCGATGACGTCCTGGTTGGCGCGGAAGACGTTCGATTGCCGCAGCATGCCGTCCACCAGCGTGGTCTTGCCGTGGTCGACATGGGCGATGATGGCGATGTTGCGATGCTTCATGGACACTCCGGGCTCGCTCTCGGGGGGCGCCGGCTCGCGGCCGGCCCCGCCGCGTTGCGGCGGCCAACTCGGCAGTATAGCGGACCGCCGGGCCGCCGCGATGTTCCCTGACGGGGCCGGCTGTAAGGCATTACACGATGGCGGCGCGCGGACCCGGAGTGCGTCGTGGTTGACAGCGGCCGCTGCCGCCGTCTGCTAGTTTCGTGTGCAGTAGATGAGGCACGCGGCCCACGCCATCGCGCCGGTGCCCTGGAGGAGTCCGTTGCAGAGCCGTCCGTTGCTTATGTACACGACGCGCTGGTGTGGTGACTGTCAGCGCGCCAAGAACTTCCTCAACAAGTTCGCGATACCGTTCGTCGAGGTCGACATCGAACAGGATCCGGCGGCCGCCGCCTACGTGCAGAGCGTCAACGGCGGGCGGCGCAGCGTGCCCACCCTGGTGGTGGGGGACAGTGCGACGAGCCTCTCCGGCTTCACGCGCGAGAAGTTCGACGCGTTCCTGGCGCGGCACGAGCTGCTGGCCGATTGAACGCGCGCGCAGACCACGGGCTTCGGACAGCCGAAGCGTCCGGGCGTGGTAGCCTTCAGGCGATGGCGTCGGCCAGACGTGCCCCAAGCGACAAAGCGACCGCGGTGCAGGCGATGTTCTCGACCATCGCTCCGCGCTACGACGTGCTCAACCGGCTGCTCAGCTTCGGCATCGATCGCCGTTGGCGCGCCCAGGCGGGGCGGGCGGCCGTAGAGGGCGGCGTGGAGCGCGTGCTCGACGTGGCCACGGGCACGGGCGACCTGGCGTTCACGCTGGCGTCCCTGGCGCCCACCGCCGAGGTGATCGGTGTCGACTTCGCCGAACCCATGCTCGAGCGTGCGCGTGGCAAGGCGCGGGTCAGGGCCGGGCGCGTGCGCTTCGAGGCCGGCGACGGCAGCGCGTTACGCTTCGACGCCGACGTCTTCGACGCGGTGACCATCGCCTACGGGTTGCGCAACTTCGCCGACATCGATGCCGGCCTGCGCGAGTTCCTGCGCGTCTTGCGCCCGGGCGGGCGGCTGGTGGTGCTGGAGTTTCCACCGCCGCCCGGCGGCGTCTTCGGCGTTCTCTACGGGATGTACTTCCGGAGTGTGCTGCCGGCCGTGGGCGGCCTGATCTCGGGGCGGCGGGGCGCATATCGCTATCTGCCGGCTTCGGTGATCGCCTTTCCACCACCCGACGTGCTGGCCGAGCGCATGCGCCGTGCCGGCTTCCAGAGAGTCCGTTACCGACTGCAGAGCTTGGGGATCTCGGCCATTCACATAGGAGAGAAGCCAGTATGAACCTGTCGGACGCCCCCCTGAGCGGCTTCGAGCTCAACACCGACGCATCTCTGGTCGATCCCGACTGGGAGGACTTCGCGGCGTCGCACGATCGCCGCTTCGGCCTCGCCATCTCGCACTTCAAGAGCCTGGTCAAGGGGCGTGCCTACGACAACGAGGTCATGCGCTTGCGCGTGGGCCGTGAAGGCTTCTACGCGCAGGCCAGGAACTTCCCGGCGGCGTTCTTCGGCGATACCCGCTCGCCCGAGGTGGTCACCGTCAGCGAGGCCGAGGCGCGGGCTGCGGTGTGGGAAGCAGTGGCGCACTACCGGGCCGGCGAGGCGCAGTCGCTCACCACCATCTACTCGGACGGGGATCCCCCCGACGTGTTCTTCGGCTACCGCATGACGGCCGACAGACGCTACGAGCTCGGAATGGTCCGGTCGACGTTGCCGCTCCACCTGAGGGTACTGGTCGATGCCCCCGACGCCAGCCCGCTGATCGACGCGCGCGCCGGTGTCCTCATCTACCAGCGCACGCGCCGTGGCGACCACGTACTGCTGCGGGCCGTCGGCAGGCGGCAGCCGCTGCTGGCGGGCGTGAAGCTCGCCGACTGAGAGCGGAGCTTGGCCAGCTTCCCGACGCGCGGTCACGTCTACGACGTCATCGTGGTGGGGGCCGGCATCGCCGGCAGTGAGGCCGCGTACGCGACCGCCCGCGGAGGCCTCGACACGCTGTTGGTCACGACCAGCCTGGACACCGTCTACAACGCCGTCGGCGAGCGGATCCGGCTGGCGCCTCCGGAGGGCACGCTGATGCGCGAGCTTTGGCGCGAGCACGGTGAAGCGGACGGCACCGTCTCCAACTGGCAGCTCCACCGCGCCGCCAAATACGCGCTGGAGCGACAGGAGGGCCTCCACCTGCTGCAGTCGAACGTGACCGCCCTGCTGCTCGACGAGCGCGAGCGCGTGGAGGGCGTGGCCACCTGGGAGGGCGTGCCCCGTCTCGGCCGTTGCGTTGGCCTGTGTGTGGGGAGCTTCCTGCGGGCTCGCCTCAGCATGGGATCGCTGACCGAGCCGGCGGGACGGCTGAGCGAGATGGCGTACGACGATCTCTACCAGGACATCGAAGCCAGAGGGGTGGCGTTCCGCGACGTCACGCTCGCGGCCGACCCCGCCGGCGGCACGCTGCCCTACGAGGTCCGCTGCCGCGTACTGGAACCATCCGGGCTCGCCGGCGACGGCTTCGGCGTGCCCGAGCTGCCGCGTCTGTTCGCGGCGGGCCTGTGCGCCCGCGGCTACCTGCCATTCGAGGAGGCCGCACTGGACGGCGTTCGGCTGGCGCGGACAGTGCTGGCGGTGCGTGCCGACCGGCGGACGTGAGGCGGCTGCCTCCGCCTGGGGCGTCGCGTGAAGCGCGGCCGCGCGTCGGCTCCGGGCTCGCCGGGCGGGCGGCGCAGCGGGCGGGGCCTACCTCACAGGCGGCCGGTGTCGTCTACCGGTGTCGTGTAGGACTCGATCTTACGGAGCTGTTCGGGGCGGGCCCAGGTGACGCTCGCTCCCTCCGGCGTGGTCGCCACGAGTCGGTACCGGTAGGGCGGCTCGGCTCTGGTCGTCGTGATGACGTAGCGGCGCCCCTCGAACAACACCTCTTCGCCCACGCTGAAGCTCGTCATGGACCGAGGATAACGCCGCGCCGCCGGGCGCAGGAAGGGACTATCGACGCGGTGGCCCTGCCGGTCGCCGCTCAGTCGGAGGCACGGTGGCTCCGGGTCATGACGATCGCCGGCGGCTGCGCGAGCGTCTGGTAGACGACGCAATAGCGCTCTGTCAGGCGTAGGAGGGTGTCCAGCTCCTCGTCGGACGCCTCGGTGTCCAGCTCGAAGCGCAGCCGTATGCCCTGGAAGCCCACGGGGACCGACTTGTCGACGGCCAGCGTGCCGCGGAAGTCGAGGTCGCCTTCGGCCAGCACGGCGCCGCCCCGAACGTCGATGCCGAGCGACGTCGCCACGGCGCAAAGCGTCACGCCCGCGCAGGCCGCCAGCGCCTCGAGAAGCATGTCGCCAGAGCACGCCGTCAGGCCGGTGCCGCCCGAAGCGGGGTGCAGGCCGGCCTCCACGAGGGCCCTTCCCGTTTCGACCCGGCAGCTCACGCCCTCGCCGAGCGCTCCCCGCGCCCGCAACGTGACCAGCGCGGCGTCCGGCTCGTGGCGGTAACGCTCCTTCAACGGCGCCTGGAGGGACCTCAACTCTTCGGATCGCATGGCCCGCCTCTCACCCTCGTGGTCTGTTGGGACGCCATCACCATACTCGATCGCGGGTGCCGGGGCTGGGCGCGGCAGGCGCCGGGGAGCACCTCGTCAGTCGACCGGGGGAAGGAACAGCGGGCCGTCGGGCCGAGGGAAGAGGCCCTGCTCCGCTCCCAGCGAGAGCAGTGTCGAGGCTGCGAGCTCGCCGTCCGCGCCCACGTCCATCGAGTAGCGGTTCACGTACAGCTCGATATGCCGCTGCCGCACCGAGGCGTCCATCTCCTGCGCGTTGGCGGCGACGTAGGCGCGGGTCGCGGTGGGGTTCTCCCAGGCGTAGGCCAGGCTGCTGCGAAGCATCGCCTGCAACCGCTTCAGCGTGGCCGGGCCCAGGTCGCGCCTGGCCACGATGCCGCCCAGCGGAACGAGCTTTCCGGTGCTGCGCTCCCACCACTCACCGAGGTCGATGAAGCGCCGCAGGCCATGCTCGGGGTAGGTGAAGCGGCTCTCGTGGATGATCAGACCGGCGTCGACCTCGCCGGCGGCCACCGCAGGCATGATGCGGTCGTAGCGCATCTCCACGAGCCGGGCGGCGGGTTGCGAGAGGCGCAGCAACAGGTTGGCGGTGGTGCGGCCGCCGGGGATGGCGATGCGCTTGCCCGTCAGGTCGTCGAGGGCATCCCGGGTGACGATGAGCGGTCCCACTCCGCTGCCCAGCGCGCCACCCGCGCGGAGCATGACGAAGCGGTCGGTCAGGTAGCCGTAGGCATGGTAGCTGACCTTGGCAACATCAAGCGTGCCGCCGTCCGCGGCTCGGTTGAGCGTCTCCACGTCCTCCAGGCGGATGTCGAAGGCGAGCTCGGGGACGCCTTCATCGCCGATCAAGCCGTGCGCCAGCGCGTAGAAGATGAAGGTGTCGTTGGGGCAAGGCGAGTACCCCAGACGCAGCCGAACGGCGCCGCCCCCGGTCACGATCCGGCCCTCTCGGTCCGGCGCCCCAGCAGGCGCTGGTGCTCGATCTGGGTGCAGCGGTCCTGCACCACGGTGATGCCGCGGGAGCGGAGGGTCGCAGCCACGGCATCGTTGCGGATGCCGAGCTGGAACCACACCGCGCCCGGCAAGGGTCGCATCGCGAGGATCTCGGGCACGTGGTCGGCAAGGTCCTCGGCACGCCTGAACACGTCCACCACGTCGACCGGCCCGATGACCTCGGTCAGCGAAGCAACCGCGGTGGTGCCGTGGAGCGACTCGCCGGCGTAGCGCGGGTTGACCGGGCTCACGTCGTAACCGTGGCGCACCAGGTAGCGGGCCACGGCGGCGGAGGCCCGGCGCGGCCGCGCACTGGCACCGAGTATCGCGATGTGGCGGGCTCGCTCCAGCAGGGCGCGGAGCTGCCCGTCGTCGATGGCGTCTTCGCTCATGCCCCAAGCCTAGCGCCGGCGGACATCGCTGCGGGTCGGCTGCGGCGAACGCGCCGTCCGTCGCCGTCATGGCGCGGCGCTGGACGCGGCGCGGCAGCCGCGGCGTGGCAGCCGCGGCGTGCGGGCACGCCGGCCGCACGCTCCTGGACGTAATGACGGCGCGTTGAAGGGCACAGGGCCATCTGCTAGACTGAGCCGCTGTGCCCTCGGGCCCGTGAACAGCGGCCGGGACGGCACATGGCCTTTGGAGGTGAAGTCCATAGCGAGAGAGTTGAAGGTGAACGAACAGATCCGCGTGCGGCAGGTGCGGCTGATCACGGAGTCGGGAGAGCAGATCGGCATCATCGATACCCGCGACGCCATCCGGCGCGCCCGCGACGCGGACATGGATCTCGTGCTCGTCGGCGAGAACGCCGAGCCCCCCGTGGCCAGGCTGATGGATTACGGTCGGTACCGTTTCGAGATGCAGCAGCAGGCCAAGGAGGCGCGCAAGCGCTCCCGCCAGCAGGAGATGAAGTCGATCAAGTTCAGGGTCAAGATCGACGATCACGACTACGAGACCAAGGTCAACCACATCCGCCGCTTCCTCAAGGGCGGCCACAAGGTCAAGGTGACGATCATGTTCCGCGGCCGCGAACGCACCCACCCCGAGCTCGGTCAGGACATCCTGAACCGGGTCGCGAGCGACCTTACCGAGCTCGCCGTGGTAGACTCTGCGCCGACCATCGCGGGGATGGACATGAACATGATCCTGCGCCCCACCGAGATGTTGTAGACCTGTTCGCAACCTTCGGTCCCGCGTTTCGGGGCCCCCGCCAGAGGCAA
>CAYOXR010000308.1:0-2830 GCA_964407955.1 uncultured bacterium
ACCCGCCGCCGGCGCGCGTCTCTCTTGCCTCCATAAACTAGGATGAGGTCACGGCGCCGCCGGTCGCAGGCACCACCGGGCCGCGACGCCGCTGGAGCCGACGATGCGTGAGGGCACGCCCGTTTTCAAGAGCCGGACGACGGCCTGGTTGCTGCTGCTGCCGACGCTCGTCATCCTGCTGATCTTCCTCTACTATCCCGCCATCCAGTCCTTCGTCCTCAGCCTGTACCGCAGCAACCTCATCCTGGGGACGCGGCGTTATATCGGGCTGGGCAACTTCCGGCTGCTCTTCACCGGGCTCCTCGCGCCGATGTACCGCCAGGTGGTGCTGCAGAGCCTGGTCTTCAGCGCTGCCGTGGTCTTCTTCGGGATCGCTATCAGCCTGGCGTTCTCCATGCTCGCCAATCAGAAGGTGACGGGCTCGCGCGTGTACCGGCTGCTGCTCATCTGGCCGTTCGCGATGTCACCGGCGATCGCCGGCACCATCTTCTCGTTCCTGTTCAATCCCGAGGCCGGCGAGATCAACCACGTGCTGTCGAATGTCTTCGGCATCGCACCCAGGTGGCTGGACAATCCCATCCTGGCGTTCGGGTTGGTGGTGTGCGCGGCCATCTGGAAGGAGCTCGGCTACAACATCGTGTTCTACCTCGCCGCGCTCCAGAACATCCCCGGCGAGCTGACCGAGGCAGCCGCCATCGACGGCGCCAATGCCTGGCAACGCTTCCGAAGCATCACGCTCCCCCTCCTCTCACCCATTACCTTCTTCCTGGTGTTCACCAACCTCGCCTACGCCTTCTTCGAGGTGTTCGGTCTCATCGACATCCTGACAAAGGGCGGGCCGGTCGGGCCGGCAGCCCTGCACCTGGACAACGCCGGCTTGACCACGACGATGATCTACCGCCTCTACGAGGACGGCTTCGGCGGCGCCGGCAACCTCGGCTTCGCCGGTGCGCAGGGCGTCATCCTGCTGTTCATCGTCGGCGTGATCACCCTGTTGCAGTTCCGCTACGGCAACCGCAACGTGCACTACGGAGGAGGTTGAGATGGCGGCACCCACGATCGCCACCGCGCCGGCCGGCCGGCGTGTCAATCGCCGGCGAATGCGCTGGCTCGTGCACGTCGGCCTCATCCTCGCCTGCCTGCTGGTGACGGGGCCCATCCTGTTCACCCTGGTCAAGGCGACGCAGACCACGGTGCAGGTGATGTCGCCGAGCGTGATCCCCGGCGCAGAGCTGTGGCACAACATCAAGGGCGCCTGGGCGGGATCCGATTTCGGGATCTACACGCGAAACTCGCTGATCATCGCCCTGGCCGTCACCTTCGGCAAGACGCTGTTCTCGCTGATGGCGGGGATGGCGCTCGTCTACTTCCGCATCCCCTTCAAGCCGATCGTCTTCGGCTTCATCCTGCTGACGTTGATGATGCCTACGCAGGTGCTGATCGTGGGGCTGTTCGACCTGGTGTCGAAGCACCCGCCGCCTACCTGGGCCGCGCTGTTCTCGTGGATCGGCCACCCGCTCGCGCCCACGCCCTACGGCTTCAACTGGTCGGACTCCTACTGGGCGATCATCGTGCCGTTCCTGGCATCCGCGACCGGCGTGTTCCTGTTCCATCAGCACTTCATGTCCATCCCGCTGAGCCTCGCCGACGCCGCCAAGATCGACGGCGCCGGCCCCGTGCGCTTCCTCATGAGCATCCTGGTCCCGATGAGCACCAACACCATCGGTGCGCTGGCGGTCATCCAGTTCGTCTACGTCTGGAACCAGTACCTGTGGCCGCTGGTGATCATCCGGCGCGTCAACCGACAGGTCGTGCAGGTGGGCCTGAACACACTGATCGGCACGGGGGTGCAGGACATCCAATGGGGGGTGGTGATGGCCGGGGCCATCCTGGCACTGATCCCGCCGCTCATCGTGTTCATGCTCCTGCAGGAGCAGTTCATGCGCGGCTTCGCGCTGTCGGCAGAGAAGTAGCCGCCTGCGGAGCGCCCGCGCTCGGGTCGACGGGGCGGGGCGGCCGGCGCTGCCGGCCTCGTCGGCGAGGCGCCGGTGGCAGCAGGTCTCGCCGTCACCTCGGCGCCGGCCCGGCTAGCCGGCTTCGCTCGAGCGCGCCCAGATGTTGATGTCGCTGTCGGTGGCGTGGCGGTCGATCTCGGCAAGCTCGTCGGCGTCGAACTCGAGGTGCTCTAGCGCCGCCACGTTCTCCTCGAGCTGCCTCACGCTGCTCGCTCCAACCAGCACCGAGGTGATGCGCGGGTCGCGCAGCACCCAGGCCAGCGCCATCTGCGCCAGGGTCTGGCCGCGCCGCCGCGCGATGGCGTCCAGAGCGCGCACCTTGGCGAGGTTCTCGGCGCGCAGGAAGTCCTCGCGGAAGCTCTCGGCGTGGGTGGCGCGGGCGCCTTCAGGAACGCCCGACAGGTACTTGTCGGTGAGCAGGCCCTGAGCCAGCGGCGAGAAGGCGATGCACCCCAGGCGCTCCTCCTCCAGGACGCCCAGCAGATCCGGCTCGATCCAGCGGTTGAGCATCGAGTACGACGGCTGGTGGATGAGGCAGCGCACGCCTTGTGCGCGCAGGAGGCCGACGGCCTCGCGCGTCTTGGCCGCCGAGTACGAGGAGATGCCGGCGTAGAGCGCCTTGCCTTGCGCCACCGCGCTCGCCAGTGCGCCCATTGTCTCCTCGAGCGGCGTGTCCGGGTCGAAGCGGTGCGAGTAGAAGATGTCGACGTAGTCGAGCCCCAGTCGCTTCAGGCTCTGGTCGAGGCTGGCGAGGAGGTACTTGCGCGAGCCCCACTCGCCGTAGGGCCCGGGCCACATCAGGTAGCCGGCCTTGG
>CAYOXR010000309.1:0-10397 GCA_964407955.1 uncultured bacterium
TTCTCGGCCGCCCTCGAGCACGCTGGAGAGGTGGGTCCGCTGGCGCGGGCGGGCCTGCTCTGGGATCTCGGGGAGTGCTACCACTGGCGCGCAGACCGCGCTCCGGCGTTGCGAGCCTTCGAGGAGGCGCGGATCCTGTTCCTCGAGCACGGCGACGTCCGTTCGGCCGGTGCGATCGAGGCCACGATGGGTCACGTCTTGTGGGAAGGACGGGACATGGCACGAGCCGTCGAGGTCACCAAAGCGGCGATCGCATCGCTCGGCGTCGGACCGGAGACTCCGGAGTTGGCGATGGCGCTCGTCACGCTGGCAATCCTCCGGCACGTCTACTCATATGAAGCCGAAGCACTGTCGTACGCGCAGCGGGCGCTCGACGTGGCTACGCGAGTGGGCTCGGAACTGGCGCGCATGCGCGCGCTCTTGTGGGTGGGCGTCGTACTGGCGTCCACCGATCCCGCTCGGCACGACGAGGGGTTGGCGATGATCGAGGAGGCCAAGGCAATCGCGGAGCGCCAGGCCGCCGTATATTGGGCGTCCATCGCCTCCAACCAGCTGGGCTCGCGACTGCGAGCGCTGGGTCGCTTCGAGGTGGCCGTCGAGCGGCTCGAGGCGGCGATCACGTATGCGCACCAGCATGAGCTCCCGATTCCCGAGAACTGGTCCGCAAGCGAGCTTTGGAGCCACCACTGGCATTGTGGTGAGTGGGACGTCGCCCTCGCGCAGCTCCTCCGGCTGCAGCGGAATGTGGAGAGCTTAGGCACGCTTGCGATGCTGCAAGCGGGCGCCGTGGTGCACCTCGTCGAGGCCTACCTCGATCTCGGCCTGGTAGGGGAGGCGCACGCTGTTCTCGAAGGCCGCGCTCGAGACCTGGAGAAGGTCGACGAGCCCCAGCTTCGGGTTCCCTACCTTCGGGAACGCTTACGGATCGCGATTCTGCAGGGCGACGACGAGGCGGCGGACCGGCATGCGTTCCACGTGATCGATTGCCTGGCTGGCCGGACCACGCACTCCGAGGAAGTGCCGGCACCCGTCGTGACCGTGTGCCGGTGGTTGGCCCAGCGGCGCACGCGCGCCGCGAAGGACGGTTTGGATTCGTGCCTGGTCGCGCTCGCTCAGGCGGAGCATCAGTATGCGTCGGAGGAGACCCGCACCGCGCACCTGGAAGGGAGGGCCGCCGCCGCGGGAGGCGCCGGCCTTGAGGGGGAAGCGGCTCAGCTGTTTGCGGCTGCGGCGGACGGCTGGGCGAGATGCGGCTTCCCGTTGCACGAGGCACGCGCGCGCTGCTCGGCGTCGGTGTGGTTGGAGCGGATCGGCGCCGGCGAGGAAGCCGACAAGCAGCGCCACCGGGCCGACGGGCTCTTGCGCGCGCTTCGAGACCGTTTGCCCTCGGGCACCTTCCGGTCGGGGTTCGAGGGCGTGCGAGACGCGATGATCGCCGGCCGGTGCGGGTGACGCCGAGGATGTTCCGCCGGGCGCTCCGGTCCGTTCGCGCCCGTTCTCACGTCGCTGAAGCGGGCCCCCGTTCGTCTGGCGACCAGGGGCCCGCAGGTGGTGCCGGTGACGTGGCCGTGGAGCGGGTTCACTCGCCGGCAAGGGGGGACCTCGTCACGACTCAGCGCCAGCCTCTGCGGCCGTTCTGCTGGAACTGCGGCACGCAGCTGCCGTTCTGCCAGCCGGGGGCGCCGGCATTCATGCCGTAGCCGCCGCCGGCGTTGGCGCCGTAGCCGTAACCGCCGGACGAACCGACCTTCTGACCGTAGGTCTTGGCGCCGGCGGCCTGGCCGAGGCCGAAGCCGGCCCTGGGGCCGATGGGGGCCGTGAGCTGGGCTGCCACCACGGCTTCGGTGCGGGTCTTCAGCATGCTCGCCTGGGCGTCGCTAAGCTCACCCGCCTGGACCGCCTGCTCGATGGCGTCGTTGCGGGCGGCGACGAGCTGGGCCTGGAACTGGCCGGCGTTCTGGCCCAGGTCGGTGGCGACGTCGGCAAGGGACTTGCCGGTCTGGCGGAGCGCGGTCAGCTCGTCCGCGCTGATGCCGAGCAGGGAGGCGGCTTCATCGTGGAGCGTGCCGGCGAGGATGGCGCCAGCGCGCACCTGGCCCTGGCCGTAAGCGGCTTGCCGTGCGGGCGCGACGGCGTTCTGGAACCTGGGGCCGTAGGCGAAGGCGAGCGAGAGGGCGAGCGCTGCCGTGGCGGTGATGATGAGGGTGCGTTTCATGGTGTCCTCCGTGATCTGGATTCCGGTGGTTCCCGGATGGCATCACGGTAGGGGCGTGGCGGTGAAAGACGGGGGGAAGGTTTGTGAAGGCTCGGCGAATGCGCCCGGTCCCCGCCGGTCGGTTGCGGTGACGCGAGGTCCGTGCGCGGGGTGCCGTCGCGCCGGCCGAACGCCGCGCTCGTTGCGCGCGGCTTGCTAGACTGCCGCGTGAGCGCAGCGCGTGGGCCTGAGGACGCACACCTGGACCCGCCGCAGGCCGGGGTCCAGGCCACCCCCGCGACGCCTTGGAAGCGCCAGCTGCGCCGCGCCCTGCGCCGTCCGCGCGAGCCCTTCAACGCCCTGTCCCACCTGTTCGGCGTGGTTCTCGCGGTCGGCGGTGGGACCTACCTGCTTATCGCCTCCGCCGGGGCGCCCTGGCGCACGGCGAGCTTCGCAACCTACGCGTTGGCGTCGATCGCCCTGTTCACGGCAAGCACGCTCCTCCACGCCCTTCCCGACCGGCCCCCGCTCGGCGAGCGACTGAGGCGCGCGGACCACGCCGCCATCTTCCTGTTGATCGCAGGCAGCTACACGCCGGTCATGCTCGTGACGCTGCACGAGCAGGCAAGCGCCTGGACGTGGCCGCTGTTCGGCCTGGTGTGGGGCCTCGCGGCGGCCGGCGCGGTATTCAAGCTGGCCGTCTTTCGCATGCCGCGCGGGCTGTCCACGGCCCTCTACGTGGCGCTCGGCTGGCTGGCGCTGCTCGCCCTTGGCGCGATCATCCACGCCATGCGTCCCGGCGGTGTACTCCTGCTCGTCGCCGGCGGCCTGCTCTACTCGCTCGGGGCCGTGGTGTTCGCGCTGGAGCGACCGGACCCGGCACCGCGGAGCTTCGGCTACCACGGGCTGTGGCACCTGTTCGTGCTCGCCGGCTGGTCGGCGCACTTCGCAATGATGGCGCTGTACGTGCTGCCGCTGTGAGCGCCGTGTGCTCAACGGCGACGCGCTTGGGCACGTTGGCCGTCTACGCGCGGTTGGGACGCTGGCGGGCCCGCCGGGCCCGCCAGCATGGGCGTTTCCGGAGCGCTACAGCGCGGCCGTGATAAACACCAGCACGAAGATCGCGACCGTCTCGACTACGCCGATCGCCATCAGGTAGTTGCCGAAGCCCTGCCCGGTCTCACCGAGCGCGTCGGACGCGGCCGCGCCCACGCGCCCCTGCATCAGCGCCGATGTTCCCATCGCGAGGCCGCCGAACAGGCCGAGGCCCAGCATCGCCGGCCACGCCACGGTGGTGTGGTTGGTGATGGCGTTCGACACACCGCGCACGACCGAGTTCATGAGGATCATGCCGTAGATGGTCTGAGACAGTGGGGCACCGACGAAGGTGATGAGGATGAACGGTGCGGCCTTGTTCTGGGCGTAGGCGCGCTTCCATGCGCCGACGGCGGCCATGCCCGCGATACCGGTGCCGAGGCCCGAGCCCACGGCGGCGAGGCCGAGCACGGCCGCGCCGCCGGCCCGGCCCAGAGCGGCCATCAATACGGGATCCATGAAGCGCCTCCTTCAGTACGGGGACTCATGCCCCCTCCTGGTGGTGTGACGAGCGGGCGAAGGGCCGGTACGGACGACCGGTCCACTCCATGCCCAGGTGACTCGCGAACTCCAGCATGTTGAGCCGCACGCCGTGGACGAGGACGCCCATGGTGGCGAGCAGGATGTTGAGCGTGTGCCCGAAGAAGAGCACCAGAGCGGCGGTGAGGCCGGCCACGACGCTCCCGATTCCGGAGCCGACCGCCATCTGATTGAACGCCTGGGCGATCGCGAAGGTGGCCGCGCCGACGGCGAAGAGCCTGACGTACGACACCAGGTCGACGAAGTTGCTGACCAGGCTGAGGGGAAGCATCACGTGGTTGAACCACTCCGCCTTGAGCGCCTTGGGCGGCGTCATGAAGAGCGCAATGAGCACCACGCCGACGGCCAGTACGTAGAGCATCACGTGCGGGAAGGGCTTGCCAAGCACCATCTCGGTGGCGAGGAAGTACATCGTCCAGGTCGTGCAGATCCAGCCCAGCTGCGCCAGCGCCCGCGGCGACGGGAGGAAGCGCACCACGTTCCAGCCGTGCGCCACGGTCAGGTGGATGGCACCGATCAGGAAGCTCAGCAGGATCATGTGGTTGGCGTTCGTCAGCCACGCCACCTGGACCGCCTTCAAGGGGTGGGGAAGCAGGGCGATGCCGAAGTAGGTGCCGGTGAGGACGCCCCACACGATGGTGCACACGCTCATCACGCGCAGGAACGAGAACATCGCCGGCGGGGCGGATCGCATGCGCCTGCGCCCCAGCTCCGTGAGCGTCAGGAAGATGAGGCCGTAGCCTGCGTCGCCCACGATCATGGCGAAGAACAAGCTCATGAAGAGCAGGAAGGGCACGCTGACATCCACCTGGTCGTAGCCCGGGAGCACGCCCGTGAACGAGAAGAGCGCTTGGATGGGGCGCGCCCAGCGGGGGAGACGAATCAGCGTCGGGACGTCGTGCGTGCTCTCCACGTCCTCGACCAGCAAACCCCAGCCGTTCTCCGAGGCGGCGCGCTCGACGGCGGCGAGCCGGGGCTCGGGGCAGAAGCCGCGCAGGTACGCCAGGGGGCCCGCCAGGGCCATGCTCGCCCGCGCGTTCTGAAAGCTCAGCCGGTCCTCGGCACTCGGGATCGCGGCGGTCACCTCGTCGAGATGATGCGCGAGCGCATGGAGCCCCTGCTCCGCCTGTTCCCGCTGTGCCCCGATGGCCTCGAGACGGCCCCGCAAGGCGGCCGGGCCCCGCTCGGGCAGAGCCATCGGCTCGAGGATGCCGCCTTCCGCCACGTTGGTCGCGGCCAGGTCCCGGCTTCGGCCCACCAGCGCCAGGTAGCGGTGGTTGCGATCGCGTCCGACCTCATGCGTCACCGTCTCGCCCGAGAGTGCCGGCAGCCGGCGCAGCGGTGCCCTCACCAGGCGGACGCCGACACCCCGGCTGGCGAGGGCGCGGATGCGCTCGGGATCGAACTCGCCCAGCGGCTTGAGACGCTCCAGCTCACGGTTCACATCCGCCGCCTCGGCGTCGAGCTCGGCGATGCGCCGCACCAGCTGCATGGTCCGCTCGACGACGGCGTTCGCCGGCCCCGCGGGCGCGTCCCCTTCCGAATGGCTGAGCCGCTCGACGGCTATCTTGCGCAGCGCATCGGCCGCGGCCCGCGCGGCCTCGAGACGGGCGCGCGCGTCGCTCACGCCCTCGCCCTCGGGCGGCAGCTCGGACACCAGGTGCAGCACCCCGAGGTCCTGCAAGAGCCCCAGCGAGCGCTCGCGATCGCTGGCCAGCATCACCACCGTTACACGCTTCATGGGGAGGATCATGCGGCCCTCTCCTGCTCGGTGGACTTGCCCTTGGCGATCTTGGCTCGCACCACCTCGGCGGCCTGCAGGTCACCGAGCGCGATGCGGATGGTGCGGATGGCACGCTGCGCCTCCGGGATCTTGACCTTTTCGAAGAGGTTCACCCGCTGCGACGTGACGCGCAGCTCGTCGGCCAAGAGCTCGCGTTGCCTGGCGAGCACACGCACCCTGAGGCGCAGTTCGAGCAGCGTCTCGACGGCTCGCACCGCGTCGTCGAAGAATGCTGGCGTGGCTTGCAGGTCGGGAGCCGTGAGCGTGAAGCGGACGCCTTCGAGCACGGGAACGTCGATGCCCGCGATGTTGAGGTGCCCGAGCTCCAGTGCCTCGATGGCGAGATGGTCCGGGATGGGAAGCTCATCGGCGAACAGCGCGATCCACGACTCCAGTGCGGCCGTGGCCTGATCGAGCGCTTCCAGCGCGGTGCGCTCCTCGGCTTCCACGCGCCGCACCTCCATCTGAAGCTGTCGCTTCTTGAGCTGCAGTGTGGGCAGGTAGCGCTCGAAGCGCGCCAGGGTGTCGCGTTGCCGCTTCAGCTCCTGCTTGCTGGCACGGACGTGGCTCAAGCGGGCGCCTCCTCCGCGGCCGGAGCGGCCGGCGCCACGTCGGACGGCCAGAACGCCTCGATCAAGGCATTGGACAGACCGGTCTGAGCAGGTTCGAAGCACTCGGCCAGGATGCGCCAGCCCTCGTCGAGCGCGTCCTCCAGCGGGAGGTCCAGCTCCAGGCTCATGAGGCGCTGCTCGAAGGCCACGCCGTAGCGCAGAAGCTGCTCGTCCCAGCGGCTCATGCTGTAGCCCATCGCCTGCTTCTCGAGCGTCTCGCGGTACCCCGCATAGAGCTGGATCATGGCGTTCATCAGGGCCCGGTGATCCTGACGGGTTCGGCTGTTGACGAGCTGCTTCAGGCGGCTGAGGCTGCCGAAGGGCTCGATGTGCCCGCCGCGCAGGTAGAACTGCCCTTCGGTGATGTAGCCGGTGTTGTCGGGCACCGGGTGGGTCACGTCATCGCCGGGCATGGTGGTCGCCGCGAGGATGGTGATAGAGCCTGCGCCTTCGAAGTCCACGGCCTTCTCGTAGCGTGCCGCGAGCTGGCTGTACAGGTCGCCGGGGTAGCCGCGGTTCGACGGGATCTGCTCCATCGTGATCGCGACCTCCTTGAGCGCGTCCGCGAAGTTGGTCATGTCGGTGAGCAGGACCAGCACGCGCTTGCCTTCCAACGCGAAGCGCTCCGCGACCGCCAGCGACAGGTCCGGAACGAGCAGGCACTCCACCGTGGGATCGGCCGCGGTGTGCACGAACATCACCGTGCGCACGCTGGCGCCGGCATCGTCGAGCGTCTCGCGGAAGCCCAGGTAGTCGTCGTGCTTGAGGCCCATGCCGCCCAGCACGATGACGTCGACCTCGGCCTGCAGCGCGATGCGCGCCAGCAGTTCGTTCGAAGGTTCCCCGGCGGGCGCGAAGATCGGCAGCTTCTGACTCTCGACGAGGGTGTTGAACACGTCGATCATGGGGATCCCGGTGCGCACCATGCGCCGCGGGATGATGCGCTTGGCGGGGTTCACGGACGGCCCACCCACCGCGATGGGCTCGGCATCCAGCTGCGGGCGGTGGTCGCGCGGTCGGCCGGCGCCGTCGAAGACGCGGCCCAGGAGGTCGTCCGAGAACGGGACCTCCACCGGCCGGCCCAGGAAGCGGATGTGCGCATCGGTCGGGATGCCGCGACTGCCGGCGAACACCTGCAATGCGGCGCGGTCGCCGTCGAGACGAATCACCTGCGCCAGCGACGTTCCCCCGGGCCAGCTCACCTCCGCCAGCTCGCGGTAGGTGGCGTCGTCGGCACGCACCGTCACGACGTTGCCCGCGATGCGTTCGACGGCGGTGTAGACCTTACGCATCGAGCGACACCCCCTCGATCTTGGCCGCGATCCGGGCTTCGATGTCCGCGAACGCGGCATCGTCCATGCGCACCAGGTTCCACTCCTTGGTGAGCTGCGTCAGTTCCTGGAAGAAACGCCTGGCGGCGTCCTTGTCGGCGAACGTCATCCCCGTCTGCAGGATGGCGCTGAGGCGTCCGAACACGTGCCGCTGACGCTCCGCCCCGCTGGCCGCATCCACCTCGTGGAAGGCGTCCTGCTGCAGGTAGGAGGCATCCAGGTACTCGGCCTTCAGATAGGTCACGTAGTCGTGGATGGCGGTGCCCTCCTCGCCGACCACCTTCATCATCTGGTCCACCTCGTGCCCGGAGCGAAGCACCTCGCGGGCGGCGCGCACGTCCTCGACATCGGCGACGCCGGGGTAGCGGCTCCAGCTCTCGAGTGGATCGACCGCCGGGTAACGGCGGGCATCCGAGCGCTCCCGCGAGAGCCCGTGGAAGGCTCCCACCACCTTCAGCGTGGCCTGCGTCACGGGCTCTTCGAAGTTGCCGCCGGCGGGACTAACCGCACCGCCGATGGTCACCGATGCGGTGCGCCCGTCGTTCAGGCGGACCACGCCGCCCCGCTCGTAGAAGGCCGCGATGACCGACTCGAGGTAGGCAGGGAAGGCCTCCTCGCCGGGGATCTCCTCGAGCCGTCCGGAGATCTCGCGGAGCGCCTGCGCCCAGCGCGAGGTGGAATCGGCCAGGAGCAACACGTTCAGCCCCATCTGCCGGTAGTATTCCGCCAACGTCACGGCCGTGTACACGCTCGCCTCGCGGGCTGCGACGGGCATGGAGCTGGTGTTGACGACGATCAGCGTGCGCTCCATGAGGCTCCGGCCGGTTCGCGGGTCGACCAGCTCCGGGAACTCGCGCAGCGTCTCAACGACCTCACCTGCGCGCTCCCCGCAGGCGGCGACGATTACGATGTCGACCTCGGCATGCCGACTGGTGATCTGCTGCAGCACCGTCTTCCCGGCCCCGAACGGTCCGGGAATGCAGTAGGTGCCGCCGAGGGCGACGGGGAACAGCGTGTCGATGATGCGCACCTTGGTGACCAGCGTGTCGTGGGGCCGCAAACGCTCGCGGTAGGCGCGGATGGGGACCTTCACGGGCCAGCGCTTGAGCATGCTGAGCTCGAGGCGGTCACCGCGCTCGTCGACGAGCGTCGCAATCCTGTCCTCGACGCGATACTCGCCAGGCGGCGCCAACCACTCCACGCGCAGCCGGTCCCGCAGCTCGAACGGCACCATGATGTGATGCTCGATGGCGTTCTCGGGCACGGTACCGAGGCCGTCGCCGGCGCGCACGTTGGCACCGACGGTGCTCGTCGGCGTGAACGCCCAGCGGCGCTCGCGATCCAGCGGCTGCAGGTACATGCCGCGCTGCAGGAAGAACCCTGCCTGCTCCGCGAGCTCCGGAAGCGGGTTCTGGAGGCCGTCGAAGATGCGACCCAAGAGGCCGGGCCCGAGCTCGGCGCTGAGCAGCTCCCCGGAGAACTCGACCGGACCGCCGACGTGCAGGCCGGTGGTGTCCTCGAAGACCTGCATGTCGGCGTAATCGCCGCGCACGCGGATCAGCTCGGCCTTCAGTCGGAGGTCGCCGAGCAAGGCATAGCCGACCTCGTTCTGGATGACAGGGGTGTCGAAGGCGACGGTGAGGAGGTTCCCGCTCACCGACACGATGCGGCCTGCATGACTAGCCATGTTGCTCCTCGACGGTGTCAAGTACGCGCCCCAGGGCATCGCGCCCCGCGGACGCCTCACGCGCCGCCCACTCACGGGCCAGGCGTAGACGCTGAGAATAGGCGAACAGCGCCGAAAACCCCCACGGGACGGGCCCTGCGAGCTCGTCCAGAAGCTGCCAGCGCAGCATGTCCAGCTCGCGCTGCCGGGCCTGCGGGTCGGACGCCTCGAAGGCGTGCGCGACGCCCTCCTCGATCATGGCGCGAAAGCCGGCATGCGTCTGCATGTGATCGGCGGCCTCGAGCTGCCAGAACGGCGCGCGGCGGCGCACCACGCCGTTGCGCAGCTGGCGCTCAGCGTCGCGCCAGCGTCGCGCCACCGCGGCGGCCGCGCCGGTGCCGTTCGCCGCCGACTCGGGATCACGCAGCGCAGCGAGCTCGGCGTCGGGCACGAAGCCGCGACACCGCTCCAACAGCTCGGCAAGCGTCATCGGTGGCTCGTCGTCGAGCTCGAAGCTTGGGAGTGCGGAGAGAAGGTAGGCGTACACGCGCTCCCTCGTCCCCGGCGGCTAGGGCCGCTCCTCGGCCGTCGACTCGCCGGCGAGCAGCCTGGCGAGCTCCGGCCGCAGCATCTCGGACAGGACGTCGGTGATAGCGGCGAGCGTGAAATCGTGCTCGACGTGGTCGCCCGTGATGGTGACCCGGAAGCCCTTGTCGATGTCGCGGCCGAGCCGGATCTCGACGCCCTGTGCGAGCTCTTGGCGAAACTCGTCAGCGTAGTAGCGTGCCAGCGATTCCAGGTCGTCGGGGCCGAGCAGGATGCTCATGCGCCGGTCGGCCCCGTGGCGCTCGGCATACGCGCGGGCCATCGCGATCAGCATCTCCCGCAGCGTGTCCGGCGTGAGCGTGTGCTCCAGCGAGTCGTGGACGAGCCGCATGACGAGGTCCTCGACACCGCGGCGAACGGCCAGCAGGAGGTCGCGGCCGGCCTGCTCGAGGGCGCGCTCGCCGCGCTCACGCGCCAGCGTCGCGTCGCGCTCGGCGTTCTCGCGCATCCTGCGCGCCTCGGTGTCGGCCGCGGCCAAGCGCCGCTCGGCTTCCGCCTTCGCCTCCGCGACGATGGCGTCGGCTTTGCTCTGTGCTTCCTCGACCACCTCGCCCTGGAGCTTGTCGATCAG
>CAYOXR010000310.1:0-8556 GCA_964407955.1 uncultured bacterium
CTATTCTCAATGTCGGCCGTGGTCTTGCCAGAGATGGCTGCGCACGGTCGCGGGCCTCATGGTCGCGGCGGTGGCTCTGAGCGCCACCGTGGCATTCGCTCGGCCGAGCGTGGTGGCATCTATCCACCCCTACGCGGACCTTCTCGAACAGATCGGCGGCACGCGCATCACGGTGGTGCAGCTCCTGCCGTCCGGCGCCTCGCCCCATACCTTCGATCCCACGCCGTCGCAGGCACGGACCGTGGCGCAGGCCGACCTCGTCGTGATGAACGGCGGCGTCGACGACTGGCTGCGGCAACTCGTGGCCGCAGTGGCACCCAAGACGCGGCTGCTCGTCGTGAGCCAAGCGATCGAGTACCAGCCGATCCAGGGCACGGACGGCGCAGGCACCAACCCGCACATCTGGCTCGATCCGAAGCTCATGGAGCAGGCCGTGCCCGTCATGGTCGACGCCATGGCCGCAGTCGATCCCGCCGACAGGGCCACCTTCGAAACCAACGGTGCGAGCCTCATTGCGTCCCTGGAGGTCCTCGATCGCGAGCTCGCCGCAGAGCTCGCACCCTTGCGCGGTCAGGCCTTCGTGCCGTTCCACGATGCCTGGCCGTACTTCGCGCGGCACTACGGCCTCGACCTCATTGCCTCGATCGAGCCGTCGCCCGGCCGCGAGCCCAGCCCCCGCCACATTGCCGCCGCGGTGGCGGAGATCAGGAAGTCGGGAACACGCGCCGTGTTCGGTGAGCGACAGCTGAACCCGCGACCAGCTGAGGTGGTCGCGCAGGCGGCAGGCGTGCGCCTGGCGTTGCTCGATCCCATCGGCGACACGGGTGAGTCGTACCAGGACCTGATGCGCGCCAACGTGGCGACGATTGTGCACGCCCTGCGCCCGTGAGCCAGGCGCGCACCTCCGCGCGGTAGCCTTGCCCCACATGGGCGAGCCGGTCGTAACGGAGCGGAGCATCGAGGCGTGGTTGCAGTGCGAACGGCGTGCCTGGCTCGAGCAGCACCGACCCGACCTCAGGGCACCCGACGGCGGCCTCGAGGCGTACCTCGTCGAGCAGCATGCCGATCTGCAGCGGCTGTATTTGGACCGGGTCGCGCGTGGCGATGCGCAAGCCGTGCCCGCGCCGCTTGCCCCACTGGCGGCGGTCAGGACCACGAAAGCGGCACTACGCTCGGGCGCGCACACGGTGTTCGCGGCTGCCTTCGAGGCACCGGTCGATGCCGGCTCGTCGCTGCGAATGCGCGCACGCATCACCGGACTGCGCCGCGTTGGAGACGGCTGGAATCTGGAAACGCTTGCCGCCGGCACGCGAGTTCGCGCCCACCACGTCCGCCGACTGGCCTTCGTCAGGCACGTTGCCGAGCGCGCCAAGGTCCGGGTCTTGCATGCATTGGTATTGCGCGCCGCCCGCCGTCCCGGCGCGGCGGGCGCAACGCTCCAGGCGAACGACGTCACAGCCGCCTGCGAACGCGAGCGCGTCATGCTCCCGGCGCGCATCCTGGCCGTGGCTGCCAGCCTCGCTGCCGCACGCGAGCCGGTGACGGGCGTCGGACAGCACTGCTACGGTCGGCGGCCGTGCCCCTTCATCCATCACTGCTGGCAGCCCTACGACCGGGTCGGCATCTTCCACGTCAGGGGGTTGCGCCGGTCGACCGTCGCGGCGCTCAGGGCGGCAGGCTGGTTCGATGCGCGAACCGTCCCGATGGCCGCCCCGGGGCTCGACGATGCCGAGCGGGCCGCCTTGGAAGACGTGAGAAGCGGGCGCGTCCGGGTGGACTTCGACGCGCTGGCGCGCGCCCTGGGCGAGCTCGTGCCGCCTGTCGCGTACCTGGACATGGAGTTCTGCTCGCCCGCGGTCCCCTGGCTTCCCGAGATGGCGCCATTCGAGCACCTGCCATTCCAGTTCAGCGTTCATCTGGAGACCGGCGACGGTCGCATCGAGCACGTTGGACACCTGCATCGCGATGCTGGCGTGGACCCCAGACCGGCCCTCGCCGTGGCGCTCGCCGAGGCGTTGCGGACCGCACGCACCGTCGTCGTCTATGACGCCAGCGCCGAGGGCCCCCTGCTCCATGCGCTGGCGATCGCCGAACCGCGCGTCGCACCCGCCCTCGAGGCGGCCGAGCAGCGGACCTGGGACCTGCTGCGCGTCGTGCGCGAAACGGTTCGGCACCCAGGGTTCGGCACCAGGTGGGGACTCAAGCGCGTGGCGTCCACGCTGTCGCCGGACAGCTACCAGGGGGTGTCGCTGGCGGACGGGTTGGCCGCCCAGGCCATGTGGCGCCGGATGTTGCGGTCGAAGGACCGCGCCCTCGGGGTGGCGCTCGAGCGCTATTGCGAGGCGGACAGCCAGGCCATGCTCGGGATCGTCCGGGTGCTGAGGGCTTGGCTGAACCAACGGGCGACCGATGACCGCGAGCGGCCGTGAATGCCAGCGACCGGGTGACGGCCGACGGCCGCTCAAGTCCAGGCGCTCACCGTTTGCTGCACGCGCGCGAGCCAGCCTCGGCGCTCGGCCTCGGAGCTGCCGCGGACGGGCCCGAAGGCGAAGTGCTGGACGGAAGCGACTCCGGCCGGAACGAAGACGCACTCCCGCCAGAACGTGGTCAAGGGATCACCGAGCACCTGCACCTCGAAGCTGCGTGCTGCATTACCCGTCGTGACCACCAGCGCACTCTCCGCGTGAAGGAGGCCGACGATGCGCTCGCCCCTCATCTCGAAGGCGACGCCTTGTCGCACGACGCGATCCACCCAGCCTTTCGCCATCGCCGGCACGTTGAAGAACCAAGACGGGTGCACGACCACGATGCGCGACGCCTCGACGATCTCGCGAGCGTGCTCGGCAGCCAGGTCGTCAGCGAACGTGCTCGTGTCGACCTCCTCGGCTTGCATGGCCGGTGCGAAGCCCTCGCTGTAGAGATCGTGGAAGACGACGTCGAAGCCGGCGCTCACGAGACCCGCCGCGGCGGCAGCGGCGAGGGCGTGATTGAACGATCCCGCCTTCGGGTGGGCAAGGATGATGCTGGCTCTCACACCACACTCCCGTCGCGCCGGGCCCGCCGAGGTCGGGTCGCATTCACCTCGCCGTCCGCGCCCGAAGGGCGCCGTTGCCGAGCGGACATCAGCGGCGTGTCGCCGCGCACGACGAGGGGCGCCCGCGAGCCCCTCAGCGCGGCTCGCGGGCAGGCAACGTTTCGCGTTCGGCCAGCGCCCCGAGCCGCTCACAGAAAGCGGCGAGGAAGGCCTCGTCCCCGTCGCCGAACGCCGCAGGCCTGTCGCTGTCGATATCGACCTCACCGTACACGCGCTCACCCGCTGTGATCGGCACCACCAGCTCGGCGCGGGTCCCGAGGAAGCACTGCAGGTAGCGCTCGTCTGCCTGCACGTCCGGCACGTTGATGGTCTGCCCGGTGGCGGCCGCGTAGCCGCACACGCCGCGGTCCAGTGGGATGTGGACGTGCTCGGTGGCCGCTGGACCGTCCCACGCCCACAACCTGAGGCCCTCACCGTCCAACATGTAGATGCCGACCCAGTTGTAGGTGTCGTAATGCGACCGGAGGTGCGCCACGGCTGCCTCGGCGAGCCCGCGGAAGCTCTCCCCCGCCGCGATCCGCTCCTCCAGCCAGGCGAGGCTCCGTTCGTGGTCGTCTCGCATCACCATGCTCCCTTCGGGGTGGCCGAGTGTGCCGTGCGTCGTGCCGCCAGCGTACCGTAGCGGCGAAGCAAAGCCATTTGATAAATCGTGCAAGTTTCACAGCGGGCGGCCGTGGGGCCCGCTACACTCGGCGCATCATGGCGCCGACCGTCACGTCGCTGGAGCTCTCCAGCGCCACGCCGCTGCAGCGTGTGGAGCGCCTGCGACGGCTCGACGACGCCGCCCTTCGAAGGCACGCCGTCAAGGCCGCCACGGAGCGCGACATCGACGCCCTATGGGAGCTCGTCGAAGCCCACCTCACCTTGCGCGGCGCGTCCGGCGTCGCCACCAGCCCGCATACCATGCGCGCCTACCGTCGTGGGATCTGCGATCTGGTGACGATGTGGGAGGGCGAAAACTTGCTGAGGCCCAGCCGTGACGCCGGCTCGCTCTACGTGCAGCGACTCCGGGCAGGCGATCGTGGCGCGCTGCTCGAACGCGACGGCTCGCGGCCGCGGCGGGGCAGGCGCGTGAAGCGCGGACCCCTCGCGCCGGCCACGGTCCAGCTCAAGGTGGCAGCCGGCCGTTGCCTCTACGACGCCCTCGCCTGGGCCGGCGCCACCGACGCCGACCCCTTTCGCAATGTGCGTATGGGGCGCCAGACCACCAGGCCCGAGGACGTCCAGAGCGCTCGCTCGTACACCGAGTTCGAGCTCATCGAGATGATGGCGGCGGCCAGGGACCAACAGGAGCGCGTGATCCTGTTGCTCGGCAGCCATGCGGGGCTGCGCGTGAGCGAGATGCTGCGGCTCTCCTGGGACGCCGTCGACCTGCGCCAGCGCGAACTCGTCGTTCGCAGCGGCAAAGGCGGCAAGACCGCCGTGGTAGCGCTCACGCCGAAACTCGCCGCTGCCCTGCTCACGTATGCGCGCGCACGGCAGACCACCGGCCGGACCGATGACGCGGTCCTCGAGCTGCGCTCGCAGTATGGCGTCTTCAACCGGCTGCGGCGCGTGTGCGAACGCGCTTCCGTTGAGTTCAAGGGCGTGCACGCACTGCGTCACTCTGCCGGCACCCGCCTCTACCGCCAGACCGGCGATCTGGGCCAGGTCCAGGACCACCTGCGTCACGCCACGCTCGATATGGCCAGGCGCTACGCCAAGTCGGACCGACGCCGCCTGAGACGGAGCTTGGACGGCTGGGAGTGACAACCGGCCGCACGCGGATCGGAAGCCCGGGGCCGGCATGAGCCTCCCCTACTCGATCTGCATCGAGACGCTCTTCGGCGAGGCCGGCCCGGCCGAGGCGCGTGTGCGGGCGGCCGCCGCGGCCGGCTTCGATGCCGTCGAGTTGTGGAACTGGAGCAGCAAGGATCTCGACGTGCTGGAAGAGACGTTCAGGGCCACGGGCGTGGCCCTCAAGACCATGGCGTGCGAGCCGCGTGCGAGTCTCGTCGACCCCGCCAGCCACGCTGCATGGCTGGAAGGACTGTCCCGGTCGCTCGACGTTGCCCGGCGCTTGCGAGCCGAGGCGCTGGTGGTCCAGTCCGGTGTGTCGCGCATCGGCGTGCCGCGCGATGAACAGCGTGAGGCTCTGGCGCTGGCCCTGAGTGACGCGGCCACCCGTGTCGCCGGATCCGAGGTGCGGTTGCTCCTGGAGCCGCTCAACACGCGCATCGATCACCCGGCGACCTTCCTCGATCACACGCGCGATGCCCTGGCCGTCGTAGACGCCGTCGGGCGCCCGGAGGTGCGGCTGCTGTACGACGTCTACCACTCCGTGACGATGGGCGAAACGCCCCAACGGGTGCTCGCCGGTCGGGTTGACCGCATCGGACATCTCCATCTCGCAGACGTTCCCGGTCGTCACGAGCCTGGTAGCGGGGGTCTTCCCTGGCGCGGCATCCTCGATTGGTTCGAGTCCCAGGGGTATCACGGCCACATCGGCTTGGAATATTGGCCCACACAGGGGACTCTTGCCTCCCTCCGAAGTTTCATCGACAACACTGGGAGCAATCCCCGGATCTCGTAAAGCAAACATCACGTCCATGCTGGAGGGTTATTTCACCAGGCGTGTCGTCCGGCTTCGGCGCATCTAGACACCCTCTGGGGGTATATGGGTTAGCGTAGGGCAAGATCTCGCCGGCTCGCACAGCGCCGGCCGCAACCGAGGTTGGGATGACAATGGGACACCCCTCCAGGAAGTCACATTTACGCGGGAAACGGGCTGGCGCCCGAAGCCGCGGCCGTCGCCCGGCGCGCACGCTCGGCCTTATCGTTGCCGCTCTGGCCGTGGCGGGGGTGCTGGCCGTTCGCGCCCGTAGCGGGTCCGAAGGACCGCGCATCCATCTCTACCAGGGGCAGGCGACGCTGGGGAGCAAGACCGTGAGCCTCGACTCGCTGCTCGGCAAGGGCCGCCCGGTGGTGGTCAACTTCTGGGCATCGAACTGCCCGCCGTGCCGGGAGGAGATGCCCGCCTTTCAACGGGTCTATGCCGCGCACGGCGATGACGGGTACCTGATGATCGGCGTCGACGTGGGGCCGCAGACGGGTCTGGGTACACACCAGGGGGCCCAAGCGCTGATCCGCCGGCTCGGCATCCGCTACCCGGTGGGATACGCCGAGGGTAATGCGCTGGTCGTGCGCTACGGCCTTCGGGGCATGCCGACCACGCTGTTCTTCGACGCCTCGGGGCACCTTTCCAGCCGCGTCGTCGGCTACCTCGACGAGGCCAGGTTCAGGGGCAAGCTCGCGGCACTGTTAGCCTCCGCCAACTAGCCGGGGCACACACCCGTTGCGCTTGGCGAGCCGCTGCTGTCACGGCGTGCGTGTGACGCTGCGGGCTTGCACTGCGCTGGGAACGGCGGTCGCCACGCGACGTGCCGGCCCGACGATCCAGGTCACAAGACGGCCGAACGACGGCCGCGCTGGCCGGCGTGGAGTCGCGAACGCGGCCCGGCGGTATAGTGCGGGACACCGTCACCCACGGATGGCGGCTCCCCGTCATGGCACGCGGCGACGGAGGTGAGATGACACTGACGCACGGCATGCTGCACCTGGAGGAGCTGGCTGAAGAGGTCCGCCAGGGCACGATCGATACGGTTCTCGTGGCGTTCGCCGACCCGTACGGCCGGCTCATGGGGAAGCGCTTCGACGGTGAGTACTTCCTGGGGCACGGCGCGGCACACGGCACCCATGTATGCGACTACCTGCTTACCGCGGACATGGAGATGGAGCCCGTCCAGGGCTACCGCTTCGCCAGCTGGTCGCTCGGCTATGGCGACGTCCTGCTGCGACCGGACCTCACCACGCTGCGGCGGGCAAGCTGGCTCGATAGAAGCGCCATCGTGTTCTGCGACGTGATCGCAAAGGACGGCAGCGAGCCGGTGGCCGTCGCGCCGCGTTCGTTGTTGCGTCGGCAGATCGCTCGTGCGCGCGAGCTGGGATTCACCGCCGAGGCCGCCTCGGAGCTGGAGTACTACGTCTTTGAGGACAGCTTTCGGGACGCCGCGGAACGCGGGCACGTCGATCTCACGCCGATGGGGTGGTACCTGGAGGATTACCACCTGTTGCAGGGCACGCGCGAGGAACCCTTCACCGCGGAGCTTCGGCGCCACCTGCGGGAGTCGGGCGTGCCGGTGGAGAACTCCAAGGGCGAATGGGGGCGGGGCCAACACGAGGTGAACGTGCAACACGGTGACGTGCTGAGCATGGCAGACCGGCACGGCATCCTGAAGCAGGCCGCAAAGGAGATCGCGGCGCGCCTCGGCATGAGCGTGACGTTCATGGCCAAACCGGCGGCGGGTGAGGCCGGCTCGAGCTGCCACATCCATCTGAGCCTGTGGCACCAGGACGCGAACGCGTTCGTCGGCGACCGCCCGCTGGGGCCCGTACGGGGCTCGGACGTTTTTCGACACTTCCTGGCCGGCTGGATGGCCCACGCTGACGAGCTGATGGTGTTCTACGCTCCCACCGTGAACAGCTACAAGCGCTTCGAGGACGGCTCATGGGCGCCGACGCGGGCCGCCTGGAGCTTCGACAACCGCACCGCCGGCTTCCGGGTGGTCGGCTCGGGCCCGGGCCTACGTATCGAGTGCCGGATCCCAGGCGCCGACGTCAACCCCTACCTCGCCTTCGCCGCTGCGCTCGCCTCCGGCCTGGACGGAATCGCCCGGCGGCTCGAGCCGGAGCCGATGGTGGAGGGCAACGTCTACGGAGCCTCCGAGCTGCCGGCGTTGCCGCGCTCGCTGAGCGACGCGACGGCACGTTTCGAGGCAAGCGAGTTCGCTCGCGAGGCGCTTGGCGAGGACGTGGTGGAACACTACAGCCACTTCTACCGAAGCGAGCAGGCAGCGTTCGAGCGCGCTGTGACCGACTGGGAGCGGCGACGCTACTTCGAGCGGATCTGATGGCCGCGGACGCGGCTGCGAGGTGACGGCATGCGACTGAAGGACAAGGTGGCTTTGATCACCGGTGCCGGCAGCGGCATCGGACGCGAGAGCGCAACACTGTTCGCCGAGGAAGGGGCGGCGGTGGTGGCCGTCGACATCCGGGAAGACGCAGCGGCAGCGACCGCCGAGGCCATCACGCAGGCCGGTGGGCGCGCAAGCGTCTTCCGTGCCGACGTTGCGGACGCGGCCGACTGCGAGGCGATGGTGGCTCATGCCGAGCGCGCCTTCGGCCGGCTCGACATCCTGTTCAACAACGCCGGCATCATGGACGCCCGCGACGATGACGCCGTGAGCACCGACGAGGATGTCTGGGAGCTGACCATGCGGGTCAATGCCAAGGGCGTCTACCTCGGCTGCAAGTACGGTGTGCCCGCCCTGCGGCGAGCCGGCGGCGGAGCCATCATCAACACGGCCTCGTTCGTCGCCCTGCTGGGCGCCGCCACACCGCAGATCGCCTATACCGCCAGCAAG
>CAYOXR010000311.1:0-5010 GCA_964407955.1 uncultured bacterium
GTCTCGGCGCGTCTTGACCGCGGTTTCGGGCCGGTGGTAGCATCGAGGACGCTCGCGAACGGCGGGTACCGGGGCGATTAGCTCAGTCGGTTAGAGCGCGTCGCTGATAACGACGAGGTCGGTGGTTCGAGTCCACCATCGCCCACCACATCGGCGCATCCTCCACGAGGGTGCGCCGCTTTCCGTCTGCGGAGTCGACGGGCCCCGCTCGGGTCGCCGCGGCCGTGCGGGACTCACGGCGACGGCTGGGCGAACACGGAGCGCTCGGCCCCCAGCCTGAGCGGCACCCTGAACGTGGCGTTGCCCCGCTGCACGCTCAGGGTGACCGTCTGCCCGATCCGCTTCTCGCGCACCAGCGCCAGCAGATCGTAGAACGTGGGCGTGGGCGTGCCGTCCAGGGCCGTGATCACGTCGGCCTGCGGTACGCGCACGACGGCGCCGCCCGCCGTGACCTCGCTTCGCACGGCGTAGCCGCGCAGGCCGGCCGCCGCCGCCGGGCCGCCCGGTTGCACCTGCCACACGATGACGCCGGCGCGAGGCCCGAGGTAGACGTCGCTGCTGCCAGGGTCGTAGTCGTAGCCGGGACGCCACGCGAAGCCCAGCACCGGCACGTCGCGCCGCTCGCCCGCCACCAGCGCCTCGACCAGCGTGCTGCCGGCGGTCACGGGCACGGCGTATGAGGCGTAGCGGCTGGGGAGCTTGACACCCCGCAGGAAGGGCGGCACGAAGTGGCTCGAGGTCATCGCGGTGGGATCGAAGCTGATGTAGCTCACCACCCCGACCGCCTCCCCTGCCGCGTTGACGACGGGACCGCCCGAGTCGCCGGGAGCGAGCGAGTTGGTCATCTCGATGGTGTTGTCGGCGAAATCCGGACGCCCGGCGCGCACCCCGAGGCGCGTCACCTCGCCGGCCCGTGCCTGCAGGAACTGGTCGCGGCTGTCGCCCACGGCGACCACCTTGGTGCCGGGCGTCGGCAGCCTTGGCGCCAGCTTCACGAACGTCACCGGCCCGGGTACGCGCGCCTTCATCACCGCCAGGTCGTGATAGGCGTCGAAGCCTACCAGGCTCAACGGGTACTCGGCCCGTCGGGAGGACGTCGCCACGTAGCGCAGCGGGCAGGGCGCGCCCTGCCCCACCGGGTCGACGACGTGGTATGCGGTGAGCACCAACCCGTCGGCGCGGATGAAGAAGCCGGTGCCGATGCCGATGGTCTGGTTTCCGTAGCGCGGACCGCAGCGACCCTCGATGCGCACGCTGGCCTGCCGCGCGCTCTTGAACGCCGCGTCCAGCGCTCCCGTGGGTTGCACCACGGGCGGCAGGTTCTCCGCCACGTGCCGCGGCGGTTGCGCACGGCGCGGGAAGCCGCTCCCCACCACCGCCACCAGCGCCAGCAGCACCACGAGCAGCAGCGTGAACGGGCGCGTGCCGCGGCGCCGACCGCCCGGCCCGCCACCCCAGGAAACGCCGCCATCGCCGCTTCCGAGCCAACCGTTGCCGTTCTCGTCCGCTCCGCCGCCGCCGGCGCCCGGCTCTGCGCCGGCCGAGGCCCTCCCGTCCTGGCCAGGCGCGGGCGCGGCGCCATCTTCGCCGGCGCCCGGTTGTCCCCGCGCGGCGCCCTCGCGCTGGACGCAATCATCGTCCTGCATGGCAACATTATGCGCGCTGGGACTCCAGGAGCGCCGCCGACACGCGACAGCTGCGGCGCATCGGCCGGCGCCGGCGTCCGCGGAGAGCGCGCGACGCGGCGGTATCATGGCGCGCATGACGCTTCACCAGGAGCAGGCAGGCGAACGCGACTACCCGGGCAAGCTGGCCGCCATCGGCCGGGCGCTGGCGGGCTGGGACGGCCCCATCGTCCTGATAAGCCACGTCGACCCCGACGGTGACGCCTTCGGTAGCACGCTCGCACTCAAGCGTGCCCTGGCTGCGCTGGGCAAGCGCACCACGCTGCCGATCGAGCCGCCACGCTTCCTCGCTTTCCTGGCGCGCGACGGCGAGCTCAGCGACCCGCTGACGAGCTTGCCTGGCCACTGCCTGCTGGCGGTGCTGGACGCCGCGGATGAGGCCCGAGCCGTCGGCGCCCCGCTCGAGGGCGCCGATCTCACGATCAACATGGACCACCACGGCACCAACGATTGCTTCGGCGACCTCGCTCTGGTCGAGCCCGGCAAGGCGGCAACGGCCCTCATCGTCAAGGATCTCCTCGACGTCATGGGGTTCGACTGGACCGTCGACGTCGCCACCCCCTGTCTCACGGGCATCCTCACCGACACCGGCAACTTCCGCTTCGCCAACACCGATCGAGCCGTCCTCGAGGCCGCCGGCGCGCTCGTCGACGTGGGCGTGCCCTATGCGGAGCTGACCGACCGTCTGCAGTGGCGCCATCCCGACTACTTCCGGATGCTGGCCGAGGTCATGGGCACCGTCGCGTTCCACCTGGACGGGCGCCTGGTCACCGCGCGCCTCACCAACGCCATGCGTGCGCGTATCGGTGAGAGCGACGACGACTCTGACGACTTCGTCGGCCTGATCCGCTACGCGGAGGGAACCAAGGTTGCCGCCTTGCTCAAGGAACGCGAAGACGGCGTCAAGCTGAGCGTGCGCAGCCGTGATGGCGTCTCCGCCCAGGCCATCTGCGTCGAGCTCGGGGGCGGGGGCCACCTGGCAGCCGCCGGCGCCACCGTCCACGGCACGCTGGACGAGGCGCAGCGGGCCCTCACCGCCGCCACGGCGAAGGAGCTGGCACGGCACGACGGCAGCGGCTGAAGCCGGTGTCCGGCGCCCCTGGCAGGCGTGCGCTGGCCCGGCAGCCTCGTCATGGATCGACTGCGGCCGCGAAGCCGGCGGCGATGTCGGCGGCGTCGGCCGCGAGCGCGCCCAGTGTGCCAACGTCGATGCCGGCGTCGCGGCCGCGGCGCTTCAACCAGGGCAACACCCTTTCGCTCGGAAGGTTCCCGACCAGCACGTCGTCTGCGAAGGGGCAGCCGCCGACGCCCGCCAGGGCGCCCTCGAACCAGCGCACGCCGGCCGCCAGCCCGGCGCTCACCAGTGCCTGCCACGCGTCCGGCCGCGCATGCAGGTGGAGGCCCAGCTCCCGTGCACGGGGGACCGCCGCCAGCACCGCCGCAACCGTCGTGGCGTCGGCCCGCCCCACGGTGTCGGCCAGAGCGATGCGCTCGACGCCGATGGCCCTGAGCCGGGCCACCACCGTTGCCGTGTCCGCAGGACGCCAGGGCTCCCCGTAGGGATTCCCGAAGCCCATCGACACGTACACGACCAGCCTCCGGCCCGCACGCGCCGTTCCCTCCAGGAGCGTCCCCACCAGCGGCCACGATGCCTCCAACGAGCGGCCGAGGTTCCGATGCTGGAAGGTGTCGTTCACGGACAGCGGGAAGCCCAGGCTGGTCACGTTCGGCACGGCCAACGCACGCTCCAGGCCGCGCTCGTTGCCCACGATGCAGAGGAAATCGGTGCCCGGCGGCCTCGTCAGTCCCGCCAGGACCGTCTCGGTGTCCGCCATCTGCGGCACCGCACGCGCCGACACGAACGAGCCGAGGTCGAGGTGCGTGAAGCCGGCCCGGAGGAGCGCCTCGAGGTGAGTGCGCTTGCGCGCGGCGGGCACGATACGCCCCAGACCCTGCCAGGCGTCGCGAGGGCACTCCACCCACGTGAGCGCCGCCCCGGCGGTGCCGTCACTCGTCACGACAGGAGTCTAGCGCAGGCGTCCGACGCGGCACCCGGCAACCGTCTGCTGCCCACCGGCGGTCGCCTGCCGGCGACACCCGACCTATACTGAACGCCGTGCTGCGAACGCTGGAGCTGCGCGATTTCGCCATCGTCGATGAGCTCTCGATCGATCTGGAGCCGGGCTTGAATGCCCTCACCGGCGAGACCGGGGCAGGCAAGTCGATCCTCGTCGACGCCTTGACGCTGCTTGGCGGCGGCCGTGCCGACGGCACCCTGATCCGCGCCGACCGCGATGCGGCTCTGGTGCAGGGCCGGTTCGACGGCGCGGGCTTCACCAGCGCCGCGCGCCGCCTGGCCCGCAACGGCCGCCACAGCGCCCGCCTCGACGGCGAGATCGTCACCGTGGCCGCGCGCGCCGCGCGCCGTGGCGAGCGCGGCGCGAGCGTCGGCCCGCACGGCGCCAGCGAGCTGCTGGGCGGCGGTGAGCAGCGCAACCAGCTCGACCGCCTGCTCGACGACCCCGCCCGCGCCATGCTCAGCGACTACCGCGTGCGCTACCGGCGCTTCCTGGAGGCCTCGCGGCGGCTCGCCGAGCTCACCGAGGCGTCGCGCGAGCGGGCGCGCCGCCTCGACATGCTGGCCTTCCAGGTCGACGACATCGACGGCGCCGGGCTCGAGCCCGGTGAGGACGAGCGGCTCGAGGTCGAGGCGGAGGCGCTGCGCCATGCCGAGCGGATCCGCGAAGGCGCCGCCCGGGCCTACAGCGAGCTGTCCGACGCCGAGGGCAACGCCGTGGAGCGTGCCGCCGCGGCCCTGCACGAGCTGGCGTCCGCGGCCCGACACCAGCCTTCGCTGAGCGCACTCGTCTCGGATCTGGAGCAGGCGGTGTCCGGCCTGCAGGCGGTGGCAGGCGAGGTCGAGGGCTTCCTGAGCGACTTCGAAGCCGACCCCGCCAGGACCGATGCCGTCCAGGCCCGCCTGGCCCGTATCGAGGCGCTGAAGCGCAAGTACGGAGCCAGCCTCGCCGACGTGCTGCGCTTCCGCGACGAGGCGGCCGCCGAGCGTGACCGGCTGGCCACCGCAGAGGCGGACACGCAGGCGCTCGAGGCAGAGGTCGGTGAGCTGTCCGCCACGCTTGCCACCTCGGCGGAGGCTCTCGGCCAGGCCCGCGCACGGGCAGCCACGGCCCTGCAACGCGACGTTCTGCCATTGCTCGCGGAGCTGGGCATGGAGCGGGCACGCTTCGAGGTCGCGCTGGCTTCCGAGGATGAGCTCGGCCCACACGGCCGCGATCGTGTACGCTTCCTGTTCGTCGCCCACCCG
>CAYOXR010000312.1:0-6437 GCA_964407955.1 uncultured bacterium
CTGGACCGGGCGACGCTGAACCGGCAGTTGGTGGCGCTGCTCGACGTCGTCGGGGGGCTGGCGCGCGCCGAGGAACCCGGCGAGCTCTACCGCCGTGCGGCGGCATCGGCAGTGCGCCTCATCCCCGGCGCCGAGGCCGCCACCATCCTGGTGCGCGGCGACGACGGCTTCCGCTTCGAGGCGGCGGTGGGCTACGAGCTGGCGGCGTTGAGGGCCCTCGGCCCCTTCGACGACACCGACGAGCTGACCTGGTACCACGAGGGCGCCGACGGCTACCATCGCGGCATCCCGCGCGTCGCGCGCGGTGGCGACGTCCTGGCCCTGAGCGCGGCGGCGGGCGGCGAGCGCTCGACGTCGCACGCTCGTGCAGCCCGCGTATCCGAGATCGTCGCCAACGTGTGCGTCCCCATCACCGACGGCGGCGAGGTGGTCGCGGTGCTCAACGTCGACAGCTTCTCCCACGTGGGCGCGTTCGGCATCTCGGAGCAGCGGCTCACGGAGGCGTTCGCGCAGCAGGTGGCCGTCATCAAACGGCAGGCGGAGGCGCTCGGTCAACTTCGCCGCTCGGTGATCACCGACCCGCTCACCGGCCTCGGCAACCGCGCAGGCTTCCAGCGGCGACTGGAACTGGAGCTGGAGCGTGCCCGTCGCTATGCTCACCCATTGAACGTGGTCATGCTCGACCTCGACAACTTCAAAGAGGTCAACGACCGTCTCGGACACCCGGCCGGCGACGGGGTGCTGGCGCAGGTGGCGCGTGCGCTCGGCCGCGCTCAACGCAGCGGCGATGCCGCGTTCCGCTGGGGTGGCGACGAGTTCGTGATGCTCCTACCGGAAGTGGACGCCGACGCGGCGCGAAGCGCAGCCGAGCGCTATCAGGAGGCCGTGGCGAGCGTCGAGGTCGAAGGCATCCGGCTCAAAGCCAGCGTGGGGCTGGCGCGCTTCCCGGAGGATGGCGATGACCACGACACGCTGATGAAGCGGGCGGACGACCGCATGTACCACCGCAAGCAGGCACAGCCACGCGAGGACGCGAGCGCCGGCTACGCCTCGTCCCCTTCTGCCGGCGGCTCGTCGTCCGACAGCGGCGGGGGCGGCACCGTGGCGTAGGCCGGGCGCGTCAGCAGATACTCCTCGAGCACCACCTTGACGAGCGCCACGACGGGCACGGCCAGCAGCGCGCCGACGAGGCCGAACAGGCCGAGGCCGGCCATGATGGCGAGCAGCACCGTCACCGGGTGGAGGTTGGTGGAGCGCGACAGGATCAGCGGCGACAGCACGTGCGCCTCGAGCTGGTTGGCGAGCAGGAACACCACGATGGCGAACACGGCGGTCCACGGACTCACCGTGAGACCGAGCAGCACCGCGGGGAGCACGCCGATGATCGGCCCCAGGTACGGCACCAGGTTGAAGATGGCCGCCAGGAAGCTGATGGCGGTCGCGAGCGGCACGCCGATGATGGAAAGGCCGACCCAGATGAGGATGCCGAGGGTGACGGTGATCACCAGCTGGCCGCGAAGGTAACCTCCCACGGCGCGATCGGCCTTGTCGCTCAGGTCCTCGTACAGCGGACGCCAGCGTACCGGCACGAAGCGACGGAAGTTCGCCGTGAAGCGCGGGTAGTCGTACAGGAAGTAGGCGCTGGCGATGAAGATCAGCACCACCTGGAAGGTCGTGGAGATGACGGCGGTGGCACCGCTCAAGAGCAGGCTCGGTCCCCCCGCGATGAGGTGCTGCAGCAGCTTGTTGAGACTCTGGACGAGCTGCGTGGTGAAGTTCACCAGCTCCTGCCGGATCTGCTGGCTGAGCTGCGTCTGGTTCGCCGGGACCGCCAACCGGCTGGAGATGGCGTCGGGCAGGTTGGTGAGCACGCCCGTCAACCAGGCGCTCACGTGCCCCGACAGCGAGCCGAGGTTGTCGATGGCCTTGGGGATGAGGTTGACGAAGCGACCCATCTCCGACACCACCTGGCTCACCAGCACCGAGCCCAGCACGAGCACGTTCAGGAGCAAGAAGTACACGATCACCACGGCCACGGCGCGCCGGATACGGAGGCGCTCGAGGGCCTCCACCACGGGGTTGAGGATGTAGGCGATGACGAAGCCGACCACGCCCACCTGGAGGGCGAAGGCATAGCCGCGGCGCAACCGCCAGAGCACGTACACGGCGAAGGCGGCCAGGGCCACGTAGCTGACCGCTCGCACCCACGCGTTGCGCCACACCATGCCGATGGCGGTGGCGGGCTGTTCCGCCGCCTCCCGGGGATCCGGCTCGCTCTGCACGACGCTACGGACCCGTGAACAACGAGGCGGCCTTCATGCGCACCTCGTCGGGGCTGAGGCCCTCGCCGAAGAACTTGTTGCCCTGCCAGATCTCGAAGTGCAGCCTCGGGTGGAGCGTGGTGTGCGCCACGCCGTCGCCCGTCCCCGAGTTGCCCACGTAGCCGATCACCTCGCCGCGATAGACCTCGATCCCCTTGCTGATGCCGTCACGGATGCCCGATAGGAAGGCGTAGCGCAGCACCCGGCCGTCGGGCAGCTGCTCCCAGATCTGACGGCCACGCAGGCGGTCGAGCTGACTGGCATCGGCGCCGCCGTTGCCGACCTGGGCGAGGAGCTGCTTCCACTCATCCGGTGTCATCTCCACGTAGTTCGTGTCGGCCCGGATGATCTGCCCTGCCGCCGAGGCGATCACCGGCTGCCCGTAAGACACCGGGATGCCCGCGTCATTGCCGACGAAATCGAAGCCCTGGCTCACGCCGTGCCGGTATGGACGGGCCGCCCCCGGCAGATCCGCCGTGTTCTTGGGAACCTGGGCGCCGGGCAACGGGAACCACAGTCCCGGCGGCGCGCTGGTGCCGCTGACGGCTGCCCGCGACGTGGTCGTGGCGCGGGGCGGCGACGCCTGGGCGGGGCTTGCCGCAAGCGGCGCGGCGGCCGGGGTGGTCGCCGCACCGGCGCGCAAGCGCCGGATCTCTCCCCGGCTGTGCGCCAGCAACAAGCTGACCACGACGGCGTAGACGATCACCGCCGCGAGCACGAACCAACCTGGCCGCACGCGCGAGGCCCGGCTCAAGGCTGACACCCTTCCGGGCGCCCCGGCGTCCGTGGGTGTGACCGGACGGCGGCCCGGCTGCCGGCACGGGCGGCGCGACGCTCAGCACTCACGAGCGGAGTCTACCACCGGGCTGTGGCAGCGGCCGAGCCGCTGGGGCGGCCATCCGCGCCCCTCTCACGGCAGGCGCAGCAGGTACGCGTGTGGGAAGTGGCCGCCGTGCGCCACCTTGAGCTCGCGCTCGAGGCGCCACCGCCGCTCCCGCTCCAACACCGCCCGGAACAGTCGCAGCTCGTGGGTGAGCAACACCAGCCGGGCTCCCGGAGCGGCCAAACGCGCCGCGGCCGCCAACACCGCGGGGTGCAGCTCCCGGTTTCGCTCGTGGCTACCGACGGCGTCGCCCCACGGCAAGTCGGCGGTGATCACGTCGAAGGCTCCGCCCTCCAGCGGCGCGGCGAGCGCGTCGGCGTGCAGCAGCCGACACGCCTCGAGCGCGCCGGCGGCCTCGAGGTTCGCACGCGCGCAGGCGAGCGCCTCGGCGTCCGCATCCAGGCCCACGAGCGCCCGAGCGGGACCGTCCAGGAAGCGCTCGACGAGCAGCGTCCCGGATCCGCACATCAGGTTGAGGTAGCGGTCACCGGCGGCCACGCCCGCCACACGGTTCATGGCAACGGCCAGGGTGGCATTGAGGCCGCCGGGCCGGTTGCAGACCCGCCACGTGCGCGCCGACAACGGGCGTGGCGTGAGCCGCAGCAGCACCTCCCAGCCGTTTCCCGTCCGGGCCTTGCGCACGCGCACCAGCAGCTCCCCCTCGACCGCATCGAAGGCCACACCGGTGGCCTCGGCCAGCGCCGCCGCGAGACGCTTGAACACCGGCGAGTCCGACCCCGCCGCCGCCAAACGGAAGCCGCGAAAGGTGCCGCCGGACGCGATCACCTCGCGCATCGCCCCCGCCAGCGCTCGGAACTGGGCATCGCCGAGGAGCGCGCGGGGCCGGGGCACCTCGAAGGCCAGCCTGCGGTAGACGGCCGTCGCCAGGCGCAGGCCGGCCAGCATGCCGGGGCCGGCGGGGGCCTGAACGAGCAGGCCGTCCGGCCGCTCGGCCAGCACCCGTACGCCGCTGCCGGCGAGCTCGGCAGCGGCCAACGGCGCCAGGCCTTCGAGCACCTCGACCTCGAACTCGGGCACGCCGGCCACGCCGCACTCGACCGTCGCCCGGGAACGAGGGCGCATCCGCAGACGCTCCGGCGCCGTTGCGGGTGCGGTCGCCACCGGCGGGTGCCGTGTCGCCGCGCCCCGGGATACCTCCAGGCCGGCTCCTGGGCGCCCTATACTGATGCCAGCGACCGACGTTCGCTCACGCCTTCACCTGCGGCAGGCAACGTGCGTGGGAGGCTGCCGGGTCGAGCGACCGGCGTGCTGCGGTGGGTAGGGGTACCAGAGGTGCTTGAGAGGGGCGCGCCCGACAGGCTGAGCCCAGAGGAGTCGCGAGGGTGAGCGTGCGCCGGTCACCCGGGGGGCTCATTGCGCCGTCGCGGCGGTGGCGCGAGTGGCTGACCGGCTACGCGTTCATCCTCCCCGCAGTCGTCGTCATCGCCATCTTCGGGCTGTTTCCGATCCTGTACGCCGTCTACATGAGCCTGTACAGCTGGCGGGTTCGCAAGGGCGCGTTCATCGGCCTGGAGAACTACCTCCGCACCGTCGGTGACGTGCGCGGAGCGCTGGCCTTCTTCGCCGGCCTGCTCCTGGTGCTCGTCGCACATTGGCTGTGGACCGATGCGTTCCGGGGCGGTCGCGCCGAGCTGCGGCGCGCGTTGCAGGCGGCGGGCGCGCTGGTACTGCTCGCCGCGGGCGTCGCCGTCGCCCTCGGCTGGCGCCTGATGACGGCGAGCGGCGACCGCGTCTTCCTGCAAGGGCTGGTGCGCACCGTGTACTACGGCTTCGGCAGCGTGCCGATCCAGATCGCCCTGGCGCTGGTGCTGGCGAGCCTGCTGTTCCAGAAGATCCGCGGACGCGAGCTGTTCCGCATGCTGTTCTTCCTTCCCTACGTGACCCCCGCCGTGGCAGGCGCCGCCGTGTTCCGAACCATCTTCAGCCCGCGCCCGGACTTCCTCGCCAACACCCTCCTGTCGCTGCTGCATATCCCGCCCCAGCGCTGGCTGTTCGAGACCAAGCCGCTGACGCAGGTGCTGTTCGGAGGCGTACTGGCGCGCCTCGGCGTGACCCATGTCAGCGGCTTCTGGGCCGGGCCGAGCCTGGCGCTCGTCACCATCATCCTCTTCGGCATCTGGACCTACACCGGCTACAACGCCGTGATCTTCCTGGCGGGCCTGGGCAACATCCCGCAGGAGCTGTACGAAGCCGCCGCCATCGACGGCGCGGGCAGCGTGCAGCAGTTCCGCTTCATCACCGTGCCCCTGCTCTCGCCGGTCACCTTCTACCTGACCGTCCTGGGCTTCATCGGCACCTTCCAGGCCTTCACGCAGATCTACGTGATGCGCCAGATTGCCGTGCGTGACGCCGTGGACACCGCCAGCGTGGTGATCTTCGACACCTTCTACAAGCGCAACAACTGGAGCCTGGCGGCGGCACAGTCCGTGGTGCTGTTCGTCATCATCCTGATCCTCACGCTCTATCAGAACCGCTTCTTCGGACGGAGTGCCTTCGGTGGCTAGCGCGCCCGAGGGCGCCGCGCGCGCCGCGCGCGGCCGGGAGCTGGCGCCGGAGGCGGGACGCCGCGCGCGGGCCGAGCCGTTCGAGTTCAAGCTCGCGCAGCTGCCCGTGTACTTCCTGCTGCTCGTGGGCGCGGTGGTGGCGCTGACGCCGTTCTTCTACATGATGTCGACCTCGCTCATGACGCTCGGCGAGACCATCAACCGCAGGCTCCTGCCGGCCACGCCGCAGTGGGTCAACTACCGGCAGGCCTGGACGCAGGCAGACTTCGCGCTCTACTTCCGCAACAGCGTGGTCATCACCGCCATCGTCGTGCTGGGCGTGCTGGTGACCTGCACCCTGGCGGGGTATGCCTTCGCCAGGATCGACTTCCCCGGCCGCGGGGCCATCTTCATGGTGCTGCTGGCCACCCTCATGATCCCGGGCACCGTCACGTTCATCCCCAACTTCCTGATGGTCCGCGGCGACGTCATCCCGTGGGGCTCGTGGATCAACAAGCTCCCTGCACTCACCGTGCCGTTCCTGTCGACGGCGTTCATCATCTTCCTGTTCCGGCAGTTCTTCATGGGCATCCCTGACGAGCTATGGGATGCCGCGCGCATCGACGGCGCAGGGCACCTGCGCTTCCTCACCGCGGTGGTGGTGCCGATGAGCCGGCCGGTGATGCTCACCGCCGCGCTGCTCACCTTCGTGCACAGCTGGAACGAGTT
>CAYOXR010000313.1:0-6684 GCA_964407955.1 uncultured bacterium
GGCTGTCAACGGCAGCGTTGGCAAGTAACGAGAATCGACTCTCGAGGGGTCGGGGTCTTGCTAGAGTGCAGCCATGCAACGTGGCACTGTCCAAAGGCGCGCCATCATGCGGGCGCTGGAGAGCGCGCCGGGGCCGCTCACGGCGCAGCAACTCCATGAGCGCGCCCAGCTGAGCGTCAACGGCCTGGGCCTCGCAACCGTCTATCGCAACCTCGGTGAGCTGGAGCGCTGCGGCGACGTGGTCTCGGTGCATCTGCCGGACGATCCGACGCGCTACGAGCCGGCCGGTCGGGGGCACCACCACCACTTCCGTTGCCTGCACTGCGACACTGTGTTCGAGCTGGAGGTGGCGTGTCCGCTCGCCATGCTGGAAGACGTGACGTTACCGGGGGGCCTGCGGGTAACGGGACACGAGCTGGTTCTGTTCGGGGTGTGCGAGGCCTGCAGCGATCGAGAACAGGCTGACGTCGAGCGTTGAGTGATCCTGCGATTCTGGGCCGCCGCCAGGCGGCTTGCCGCTGCACCGCGTGTCGGGGCTCCACTCCGACCAGGACCTTGGGCCGCTCCCTCGCGCTATTCTTCCACGAGCCGCAATCGGCTGCCGACCGCGGGCGCCGCGACCCTGTGGGTAACTCCCACGAAAGGCGCATGCGCACGGCACTGCGAGGCCAGTCCGAGGTGCGATCGTCGCCGCCTAGCCTACCGCCGGCACGGCCGCGAACCCGAGCGGTGGCCGCGACGCCGCACACAGGCAACGAGACAGAACCGCTGGCGCGGCCGCAAGCCGACTCGGGCCGGGTCACACGGTGCCCTGACGTGGCAGCACGGGCGGCACCGCCTGGGCGGCACCGCCCGTCGCACGAGCCGGAGCCGTCAGCGCTTGTCCGAAACGACGTCCTTCAAGCTCTTGCCGGCCTTGAAGGCGGGGTACGAGCTCGCAGGAATGCGAATCTTCTCCGTGGTGCCCGGCTTGACGCCCGTACGCGCCTTGCGCCTGCGCACCTCGAAGGTGCCGAAGCCCGTGAGCGTGACCTTCACGCCCTTGCCGATCTGCGAGGACATCGTCTCCAGCAGGGCGTCCATGGTCTCCTTGACGCTCTTCTTGGAGAGACCCGTTTCGTCGGCGACCATGTCGACGAGATCGGCCTTGCTGATGGTCTTGCTCTTGGCCATGAGGGGCTCCTTTCTGGGTCTTCAGCGGGAGTATAGCGCATACGGACGGGGTTTCCCCGGTGACAACGCGTCGTGGACGGTCCGGACGTGTCGGTGCCCACCGCATGAGGCTCCAAGTCGGCACATGTATGCCGCCGTGGACGCTTTGCGTGCGCTTCCTCACGAGCCGCTGCCTGGTCACCGCGTTCACGCGCCCCAGCGCTTGCGGGCTGCGGCGGCCGCAACGGCCTGCACTGCCGAGCTGGGTGAAGGGCCGCGGACCGCGTGAATGAGCCCTGTGGGTGGACCCCGTGAATTCGCCCCGCTGGTTTGTAGGTTCGTTTTGCCCGGCTTGCATGCTGGCAAGATCAGTTTGATAACACCACTTATCAAATTTAACTGCCGAAACCCCTCCGTGCGCGCACGAACGACCCGCTTTCTCGACCATTCCCCAACAACGCCCCCGACCTCCGTTGGATTTGATAACTCTTCGCCGCAACGCCGGGCGGGACGCCCGGACCGCACCTCAACCCACGCCGTAGCCGCCTTGAGGTCCGAAGAACACGACCCAAGTGGCGAAATCCTCCGTGAAGCTCTCGAAGCGGTGTTCCATGCCGGCCGGCACGAACAACAGATCACCCGCTGCAAACTCGACGACCGTGCCTGCGCAGACGAACTGGCCCGTTCCGGCAATGACGACGTAGAGCTCGTCGCGTTCGTGCGGAGCCTGATCGTCCCGCCCCTGCGGCGCGTACAGCTCCACCGTGACGTCGCCGCGGTCGAACACGCTGGCCAATCTCGGTCCGCCCTCCCGGGGCAGCGCGTCCAGGATCTCCGCCGGCGGCACATGCCAGCGCGAACGCCTCATGGCGCCGACCCCACAACGGCCTCCGCCTCGATCTCGACGAGCCAGCCCGAGTCCAACAACCCCGCCACCACCACGAACGAACTCGCTGGCCGCGTCATCGCGAACGCTTCGGCGTGCGCGCGGGCCACACCCTGCCAAGCGTCCCTCTCGGTCAAGTAGATGCGGGTCCTCACGACGTCCTCGAGGCTGCCCCCCGCCTCGCCCAAGGCAGCGCCGATGAGCGCGAGGCAGCGCCTCGCCTGTCCATGGGCGTCGCCGGGGGCCGTCACGGAGCCGTCGCCCGCGATGGGGGCCGTGCCCGAGACCAGGATCCGGTCCCCGATCCGCACAGCGCGCGAGAACCCTATGGCCGATTCGAAGGGCGAGCCGGATGAAACGCTGCGTCGCTGCATCAGGAGCCTCCTGTCTGACTTGCCACACCCTCGATTCCCATGCTAGCCCGCGGGTGCCACCATCGGCCGGGCCAGCATGGGATACCGGCTCGGGGAATCGACGTCAAGGGAACTTGGAGGGGTCGGACGCCGCGCCGGTGGCAGGGCGGCGGCGGCCCGGCGCTGTCTCGGCGCGGATCGCGGTGTCACGCTTGCGGCACCGCACGCGCCACCGCCGGAGACCTCTACATGCCATGATCGACGCGGGCGCCTCGCGACGGCCGCGCCGCGGCGGCTCGCGACCGGGGTTGGCGACGGCACGCGCCGTCTTCCTCCCGAAGTCGCCCCACACTCGACGAACGCCTCGTGTGATCGCGCGATGCAGGGCCCGACAGGAGCGAAATAGCATGGAGCCACTCTTCGACCCGCGCCTCCCCTACCCGTCGCTCCGCCACCCCGTGCTGGCGGACGCGATGGTGGCGACCTCGCAGCCGCTCGCCGCGCGCGCCGGCATGCGCGTCCTCGAGCGCGGCGGCAACGCCGTCGACGCGGCCATCGCTACAGCCATGACCCTGACCGTGGTCGAGCCCACCTCCAACGGTCTCGGATCGGACGCGTTCGCGCTGGTCTGGGACGGCACGGAGTTGCAGGGCCTCAACGCCTCGGGCAGGTCGCCTGCGGCCCTCACCGCGGAACGTTTTGGCGACGCCGAGCGGATGCCCGAGCGCGGTTGGGACGCCGTCACCGTGCCGGGAGCGGTGTCGGCATGGATCGCGCTGTGGCGTCGCTACGGTTCGCTGCCCCTCGAAACGCTTGCCGAGTCGGCCATCCACTACGCGGAGGCCGGTTACCGCGTCGGGCCGCTGACCGCGCGCAGCTGGTCGCGTGCCGCGGACGTCCTCGGCGACCAACCGGGCTTCGCCGAGGCCTTCCTGCCGGGCGGCCGGGCACCGCTGGCCGGCGAAACCTTCCGCCTGCCGGCCGCAGGCGCGAGCCTGCGAAAGATCGCTTCATCCGAGGGCGAGGCCTTCTACCGCGGCGAGCTCGCCGAGCGCATCGCGGCCTTCGCACGCGCGACCGGTGGCCTGCTCACGGAGGACGACCTGGCGAACCACGAGCCGTTTTGGACGCCTTCGATCGCCCGGCCCGTCGCCGGTGCGGACGTGCACGAGATCCCTCCCAACGGCCAGGGCATCGCGGCACTGATCGCCCTGGGCCTGCTGGAGCACACCGCCCTGGCGGACATGGAACCGGACTCCGCGGACGCCCTCCACCTGGAGATCGAAGCGATGAAGCTCGCATTCGCCGACCTCTACCGCTATGTCGCCGACGGCGACAGCATGGAGGTGCGCCCGTCCGACCTCCTCGACGCCGCCTACCTCAGCGAGAGGGCGAAGCTGATCGACCCCTCCCACGCCGCAGTCGCCAAGCCGGGCGTCCCCGGCGAGTCCGACACCGTGTACCTGTGCACGGCCGACGCCGATGGGCGGATGGTGTCGTTCATCCAGTCGAACTACCAGGGCTTCGGATCCGGCGTGGTCGTTCCCGGCACCGGCATCAGCCTCCAGAATCGCGGGACCTGTTTCGTCCTCGAACCTGGTCACCCCAACCGCGCAGCCGGCGGCAAACGGCCGTTCCACACCATCATCCCCGGCTTCGTGACCCGCCACGGCAGGCCCCTCGCGGCGTTTGGCGTCATGGGCGGGGCGATGCAGGCCCAGGGCCACGTGCAGGTCATGCTCCGCACGCTGCTCTACGGCCAGAATGCCCAGGCCGCGATCGACGCCCCCCGCTGGCAGATCCTTCGTGACGGCACCACCGTCGCCATCGAGCGTGGCCACGCAGCCTCCGTCTATCACGATCTCGAAGAGCGCGGCCACGTGGTGTTGCGTGACCCGAGCGTAGCCTCCGGCGACCGCTTCTTCGGCGGCGGACAGGCGATCTGGCGGCTCGAAGGCGGCGGCTACCTGGGAGCCAGCGATCCGCGGCGTGAAGGTCAGGCGATCGGTTACTGAGGCCGGAAGGCCGCCGGCATGCGGCCGGAGGCTTCCTCGTTGGTTGCCAGGACGCCGGCGCACGCAACATGGACAGACCGAGCCGTCCGTTCAGCGCGAAAGGTAGCGAGCGGTCTGTCCGGGAAGAAATCGGCGTTGCCCAGCGCTGCCTGCTAGGCTGAGCTCGCCGTCGCTCGCGCCATCGTCTTCGGCCGCACCTTGGCGGCCGGATCGGATGAGCGCGCAGGAGGTGCGATGCCCAGCGTAGAGTTGCCTGACATTCCGCGTTCGGAGTCCGTCACGCTCCCCATCGGCTCCAGCGGCCTCGTGGTCGTCGACATGCAGAACGACTTCGCCCACCCCGATGGCGCGCTGTTCGGTGAGGACGCCCGTCGCGCCATCCCCGTCATCGCGGACCTGCTGAGCCGGGCCCGCGCCGCCGGCGTGCCCGTCGTGTACACACAGGACTGGCACGACCAGCACGATCCGGAGTTCGCCATCTGGGGCGAGCACGCCCGCGCCGACACCTGGGGCGCCCGCATCATCGAGGAGTTGGCGCCAGAGTCCGGTGATCTGCGCATCCGGAAGCTGCGCTATGACGCCTTCTACGCAACGCCCCTCGATCACCTGTTGCGCGTGCGCGGCGTGCGCCAGCTGGCCATCGTCGGCACCGTCGCCAACATCTGCGTGCTGCACACGGCCGGTTCTGCTGCTCTGCGCTACTACGACGTGGTGGTGCCCGAGGACGGCGTCGCCGCACTCACCCCGTTCGACAAGCACGCCGCGCTACGGCAGGTCACGTTCCTCTACAACGGACGTATCACCCAGGGGACGGCACTGCGCTTCGCGTAGCCCGCTGTCCGGCGGTTAGGTGCTGCTGACCCCACCCTCGGGTCGAAAGAACGTGACGGCGTCGGCATGGCCGGGTTGGAGTTGCGGAATCAGCGTCCCCAATCGCTTTCGGTGGCTGTCCCTGACGCGCTGCCGCACCGCGTCGATGTCCTGCTGGCTGACACCTTGCGCGCGGATGGCATCGTCAGGGAACCCGGCCTCCAGGTGCGCGAGCACCACGTCGGCCGTGGCGTAGCTGAGCCCGAAGTCGCCCTCATCGGTCTGGTCGGGTTCCAGACCCGGGCTCGGGGATTTCGCGATGATCGCCGCCGGCACGCCAAGATGCTCCGCGAGCTGCCACACCTGCGTCTTGTAGAGGTCGAGCAGCGGCTGGATCTGGGCCGCGTCATCGCCGTGTTCCGTGAAGTAGCCAAAGAGCAACTCGGTGCGGTTGCCGGTACCGACCGGAAGCGCATCGTAGGCCTTCATCTTGTCGAAGAGCACGATCATGCGGGCGCGCGCTTGCACGTTTCCGCGTCGCCGCCAATCCATGCCCTCCTGCGCATCGGCGTAGCCGTCCACGAAGGCGCTGATGTCCACGGTCTCGCTGCGGAGGCCGAGCTGGTCGATGGCGAGTTGGGCGTGTTCGAGGGATGCGATCCCCAGGTCCCGGTAGGGAAGCCGCAACGCGATGACGTGCTCCGCGCCCATCGCCCTGGTGGCGAGGTGGGCAACCGTTGCGCTGTCGACGCCGCCGGACACCGGCAAGATCAGGCTTCCCGTGCCCAGGCGACGTGCGGTATCGGCGAGGAACGTCACCAGGTGACGCGCGAGGGGCTCCGGATCGATGCGGAGCCGATCGTGAGGAACGGAACGGATGCTCATGCGGGTCCCTCCTGCTGCCGGGCAGCCACGCACGCGCGGCGGGACGGCTCGCGCGCGACCCACTCTACCCGTCGGCCGTGGCGCCCTGGGTATCATCGTGACGGCCGTTGAGTCGACAGCTGCTCGCGACGCACCCCGCGGAGGAGAGACATCCCATGTCAAGCCGAGCGCACTCCCCCATCAACGAAGGCATCCTCTTCGCCGACCTGTACGAGTTGACGATGGCCCAACTGTACCTCCGCACCGGCATGCATGAAACGCCCGCGCAGTTCAACGCCTTCTACCGCCACAACCCGGACTTCGGCGGGCATCAGGCCGGCTACTGTGTCACTGCGGGCCTCGAGGACCTGCTTGCTTGGATGGATCGGGCGCGTCCCACGCAAGATGACCTGGACGCCCTGGCAACCCTTCGCAACACCAAGGGCGGCCGCCTGTTCGACGACACCTTCCTGCGCTGGCTGGGGGCACAGGGCGGCTTCCCTGGCGTGCGGGTGCTCGCCCCGGGGGAGGGCCGCGTCATTCATCCCGACGCGCCCTTCGCGATCGTGGAAGGCCCCCTCGCGACGGCGCAGCTGCTGGAGAC
>CAYOXR010000314.1:0-3109 GCA_964407955.1 uncultured bacterium
CACGTAGAGCACGAAGCCGTAGAAGATGAACGCGTGGAAGGCGCTCACCCATGGCCGCCGCTTCAACACCGTGCGCTGCGACAGCCAGCGGACAATGGCGCGGCCAGCGCGAGCAGGCAGCCGGTCCAGCCTCGGGTAGCTGCCGGCGCCGCCACGCAGGATTGCACGCACGACGCGCCAGAAGCCGATGCCTGCGTAGCTGACCGAAAGGATCGCCAGGACGAGGAAGATCAGCTTCTCAGGAGTGCTCAGCACACGGTCCCTCCGACGCCCGGACGTCGACGCGCCAGCCACGCCAACCGCCGGCGCAGGCCCTGGGCCTTCAAGATCGTGTCCCAGTGTATGCACACGCGGCGGCTGTCCGGCCGCCAGCCACTCCCGGACCGCGTACACGCCGCCCGATTCCCCTACTCAGGTGCCTCGCACGCTACGCCGGCGCCGGCTCAGGCGCCCTCCATGGCCACCCCGAGGTAGAGCCGGCCGATCTCCGGATTGCCCAGGACTTCGTCGTGCGACCCCTCCAGCCGCACCTGCCCGCTCTCCAGCACGATGCCGTGCGTGGCGATACCGAGCCCGGCACGCACGTTCTGCTCGACCAGCAGGATGGTGCGCCCGCCTTCGTGCATGCGCGCGACCGTCTCGAACACGGTCTTGAGCGTCTTGGGGTCGAGCCCCATGGAGGGCTCGTCGAGAAGGATGAGCTCCGGGTCGAGCATGAGCGAGCGCGCGAACTCGACCAGCCGCTGCTGACCCCCCGAGAGGTTGCCGGCCTTCTCGGCGGCCCGCTCCTTGACGATGGGGAACATGGCCTCGACCGCCTGCATGCGTTCGTCGACGTAGCCCGCGTCGGCGATCGTGAATGCGCCCAGGCGCACGTTCTCGCGCACCGTCATGCCCGGGAACAGGCTGTGTGCCTGCGGCACCTGAACGACCCCGAGCGCCAGCGCCTGGCGCGGGTTCAGGCCGGTGACCGGCCGACCCTTGTAGAGCATCTCGCCGCGGCGCGGCTTGAGAAGGCCGCTCACGACCTTCAGGACGGTCGACTTGCCGGCTCCGTTGGGACCGACGATGCAGGTCACCGATCCCTCCTGGACCGACAGGTCGAGGGACTTGAGCACATCCGAGCCGTCATAGCCGGCAGTCACAGCGCGCATCTCGAGCAGCATGTTCAGGCCCCCAGGTAGGCCTCGAGGACCCGTGGATCGCTGCGTACGCTCTCGGGATCGCCGTCGGCGATCGTGACGCCGTGATTCATGACCACCACCCGGTCGCATAGGCCCATGACGAACTCCATGTTGTGCTCCACCATCAGGAACGTGACCCCCCGCTCGTTGAGCGCGCGGATGCGCTCGGTGAGGTAGCGGATCATGGTCGGGTTGACGCCGCCGGCCGGCTCGTCGAGCAGGATGACGCTTGGCTCGGCCACCAGCACGTAGGCGAACTCCAGCAGCTTCTTCTGGCCGTAGGAGAGGTTGCGCGCCGGGACGTCGCTGAGCTTGGTGAGGCCGACGAAGTCCAGCAGCTCGAGGGCGCGCGCATGCTCCTTGGACGAGCTCCAGCGGCCGAACAGGGCGGCGAGCCCCTGCCGCTGCGCGGCCACGTGCATGTTCTCCAGCACCGTCAGGCGCGGGAAGATGCGGGTGAGCTGGAAGGTGCGGCCGATCCCCAGCTGGAACACGCGGTCGGGCGTGGCGTTGGTGATGCGCTGGCCGGCGAACACGACATCGCCCGCGTCGACGGACTCGTAGCCGGTCATGACGTTGAACAGCGTGGTCTTGCCCGACCCGTTGGGACCGATCAGTCCGGTCAGGCTGCCCGCCTCGACGGAGATCGAGCAGCCTTCCAGCGCCACCACCCCGCCGAACGCCTTGCGCACGCCGGTGGCCTGCAGCAGGCTCATACGCCGCCTCCCCCCTCGCCCTCGCCGTCACCGGCGAGCGCCGCGCCGCCCATGGCCTCGTCGCCGCCGCGCCGGAGCGGCCCCGCCAGCGCTTCGGAGCGCATGAAGCGCGCCCTCAGCGCAGGGATGATGCCTTGCGGAAGCAGCAGGATGATCGCCAGGAACATGGCGCCGTAGATCATCAGGTAGTAGCCGGGCTTGCCGAACCAGATGGTGAAGTACTGCTGCGCGGGCACGAGGATCACGGCGCCGAGCACCGGCCCGGCGAGGGTGCCGAGGCCGCCGAGGAACGCCATCAGGGCCACCATGAGGTCGATCAGCGGGTCGAACGCGAACGGCGGGAAGATCGACTCCACGTAGTAGGCATGCAGCCCGCCCACCATGCCGAAGAAGAAGGCGGCGATGACGAACGCGGTGAGCTTGAACGGACCGGTGCGCACGCCGAGGCCGCGGGCGCGATCCTCGTCGTCGCGGATGGCCAGCAGACCGAGGCCGTACTTGGAGTTCCGGATCCACCACGACACCGTCAGCGCCAACAGCAGCACGGCCAGGCCCACGTAGTAGAAGGGTATGTCGTAGAAGGCGCCTCCCCAGTTGACGGGGATCGGCAGGCTCATGCCACGCGAGCCGTTGGTGACGCTGCGGAGGTTGAAGGCCATGAGCTGCATGATGAAGAACATGGCGATGGTCACGATCACGAAGGTATGGCGCCTGGTGCGCAGCGCCACCCAGCCCATGGGGATGGCGAAGACCACCGCGATGAGCCCGGCGAGCGGCAGCAGCAGGAACGGCAGCCAGCCGCCCGGCACGTGCCAGTCCTGGCACATGATGGCGACGGCGTACGAGCCGATGCCGAAGTAGGCGGCGTGACCGATGGAGATGTAGCCGCTGTAGCCGGAGAACGCGTTCCAGGCGGTTACCGCCGAGGCGAATAGCAGGGTCAGGACCGCCACCGTGTCGACGGCGGGGTTGGGGAACAGCACCGGGAACAGCGCGGCCAGCGCCAGCAGGGCGATGAGCACCACGGCCCGCCAGACCCTCATTGGCGCCGCCCCGCCAGCTGGCCGAACAGGCCCTGCGGCCGGAACACCAGCACCACCACCAGGAGCATGTAGAACACCGTGCTCGCCCACACCGGAGACCACACCACCGAGGTGACGTCCTCGATGACCAGCATGGCGAGCCCCGCGACCACCGCCCCCCGGAGGC
>CAYOXR010000315.1:0-3596 GCA_964407955.1 uncultured bacterium
CTGCCCCCCATGAGTATGGCGATATTGTTCAGGAGATGTTCCTTGGGATAGGTGTGTTTTTCATTGATCGGAAGCTGCTGGGTGAGCCCCAGGGCCCGACCTCTCGGGATAATCGTTACCTTGTGAATCGGGTCGGCGCCGGGGAGCAGCTTGGCAGCCAGGGTATGACCGGACTCGTGATAGGCGGTAATCCGCTTCTCTTCCTCGCTGATGATCATGCTCTTGCGTTCGGTGCCCATCAGGACCTTGTCTTTGGCATCTTCGAAATCGTCCATCTCCACCCGGTCTTTGCCCCGCCGCGCCGCCATCAGGGCGGCCTCGTTGACCATGTTTTCCAGGTCCGCGCCGGTGAACCCGGGGGTTCCCCTGGCCAGCACGGAGACATCGACGCTATCGGCCACCAGCTTTTTCCTGAGATGCACCTTGAGGATGCCCTCGCGGCCCCCCAGATCCGGGACCGGGACCACTACCTGCCGGTCAAAACGCCCGGGCCGCAGGAGGGCCGGGTCGAGCACATCGGGCCGGTTGGTGGCGGCGAGGAGGATGATCTGGTGCTGCACATCGAAGCCGTCCATCTCGACCAACAGCTGGTTCAGGGTCTGTTCCCGCTCGTCGTTGACGGTGCCCAGGCCGGCGCCGCGGCGCCGGCCGACGGCGTCGAGCTCGTCGATGAAGACGATGGCCGGGGCGCTGGCCTTGGCCTGCTTGAAGAGGTCGCGGACGCGGCTCGCGCCGACGCCAACGAACATCTCGACGAACTCGGAACCGCTGAGGCTGAAGAACGGCACCTCCGCCTCTCCGGCGACGGCGCGGGCCAGGAGGGTCTTGCCGGTGCCCGGCGGACCCACCAGGAGCACGCCGCGCGGGATGCGGGCGCCGATGGCGAGGTACTTCTGAGGCTGGCGCAGGAAATCCACAACCTCGGCGAGGTCGCGCTTGGCCTCGTCGACCCCTGCGACGTCGGCGAACGTGGTCTTGGGGCTGTCCTTGGTCACCTGGCGCGGTTGCGAGCGCCCGAAGGAGAACATCCCGCCCTGCGCCTGCATGCCCCGCCTGGCCAGCCACCCGAACAGCACCACCAGCAAGATGAGCGGGCCCCAGGTCACCAGCAGGTTCAACAGCCACGGGTTTGGCGGCGGCAGCGTCGTGATGGTGACACCGTGCTTCACCAGAAGGGGGATCAGCTCGGGGTCGCCCACAGTGGACGGGAACAGGGTGGTGAACGCGCTGACGGGCGTCGGTGCGGCCGGGCTCGTGCCCGTCTTGGTGGCCGTCTGGCCACCGGCCGGCTGCGAGGGCGCGGCAGCGGGAGGAGGCCATGGGATCGCCTTGACCAGCGAGCCGCTGATGTCGCCGCCCCGGATCTCGACGCTGGCGACGTTGTCGCTCGTCACCTGCTCCAGGAACACGCTGTAGGGGAGCTTGACGGCCTTGTTCGACTGCGGCAGGAAGGTGAGCAGATTCCACGCGAGCAGGGCGCCCAGCAGTAGCCACCACCACCAGCCGCCGAGGCGCGGCCTTGTCGGACGTGGTTCTTCAGGTGGACGGCTCATGCCCCATGCCTCCCCCTGCTCCGGCTCGCTCCCGGCGCCCTGCTCTCGGGAGGGCGTGCCGTCGACCGCAGCGCCTCGCCGCCCGGACGCTAAACGGCACCCGTCTGGCGGTGGCTCCGTGCGTCACCTGATTGTGCGCCCGGTGGCGCAGCAGGCCCAAGGACAATCGTCAGGCTGCGGCGGTCGTGCCGCACGCCCGCGCCGCCCGGCGCACCACCGGGCGACGGCGGCAACGCGGCAGGCTCGGCAGGTGCCGCCAGGCAGGCGGCTACCGGCTAGGGTGCGGTCGCCGTGCCCGTCACGTTTGCCGGTGCGGGCGGAGGAGAGGTGACGGCCGGCGCCGGCGGCAGGTAGCTGTCGACCTCGGAGGGGCTCACCGAGATCAACCGGATGTCGCCCGGCGGCGTGTCCGCGGTGGCTCGCAGCCCCGTGCTCGTGTCGATAGGGATCTGCAGGCCGCCCGAAGCCAGCTCGGACTGGCCGATGAGGTGGGTGGTGGCCCTGAACGCCGCCAGCGTGCCGGTGGGGCTCGGGGCGCCGGTTCTCAGGTCGATGCGCCGGAACACGATACCGTTCGGTACGGGGAAGCCCTTGGGGTCCGCGGGGTGGCCCACGAGCGCGCCCTGAGCGAAGCGGTTGAAGGCGTAGATGGGCTGCTGCGAGCTCGTGACCAGGTGGGTGGTGCCGTCGGCGTAGGTCATGTGGCGAGGCATGGGCGTGTCGTTGTCCTTGCCGATCCACACCGCCGCGACCAGGCCCGGCGTGGCGCCCACGAACCAGATGTCGCGCTCGTGGTCGGTGGTGCCGGTCTTGCCGGCGAGCCAGTGGCCCGGCACGTTCGCGCGCCAGGACAGCGCCCAGTACGGCTTGCGATCCTTGACCGTGCCGTGCATCATGTCCAGCACCAGGTAGGCGGTCTGCGGGCTCCACACCCGCGTGTGGCGCGGGTGGGCGCGGTACAGCACGTCGCCCCGGGCGTCGACCACCTTGGTCACGAAGTACGGCTTGGTATAGACCCCGCCGTTGGCGAACGCAGCGATGGCAGCGGCGTGCTGCATGGGCGTGACCACGAAGCTCCCGAGGGCCATCCCCAGGTAGGGCTTGACGTGGTAGCCGAGCTCGCGTGCCTTCTGGGCGACGGCCTCCGGCGTCGCTTCCTGAAGGGCCTTGACCGCCGGGATGTTGCGGCTCCGGTCGAGGGCAAGGCGGGCCGTCTCGTAGCCTTCGTAGGTGTTGTCCCATTCCTTGGGCTTGTAATCGGGCTTGCCGTTGACCTTGAAGACGGTGGGGTCGTCGACCAGGATGCTCGCCTCGTTGAGGGCATGCTCCTGGAGTGCGGTGCCGTACACGATGGGCTTGAACGAGGAGCCGGGCTGACGGTACGCCTGAATGGCGCGGTTGAAGTCCTGTTGCTTCTGGCCGGCACCGAGCTTCTGGCCCACCATCGCCAGGACACCACCGGTCTTGGGGTCGATCCCCACGATCGCCATCTGTGCGCCGGGCGGCACCTGCGTCTCGCGGCTGGCGGCCATCGCCGCCTTCTGAGCCTGCACGTCGATGGTGGTGTAGACCTTGAGGCCGCCGCTTCCGAACACCACGCCGGCGCCGTAGCGGTTGAGGAGCCAGTTGCGAACGGCCAGCATGACGCCGCGCGACAGGCTGGTATCGATGCTCGACGCCACCTTCACCGTCACGGCGGTGCGTGTCGCCTTCACCACGTTCCCGTGGTCGCCGTACGTGACCTGCCAGCCGGTCGGCTCGAGCGGGTAGTCCCAGGCGCGCTGCGCCGTTGCGCCGGAGATCGTTCCCCTGCGGACCATCTTGTCCAGAACGGCCTTCATCGCGGTGCGGGAGGCCGCGAAGTCGTTGTGCATGGCGTTGGGGGCGGGCACCAGCACCGCCAGGTAGAGCCCCTGCGCCAGGTTGAGCTGGATGGGGTCGAGGCCGAAGTAGGCTTGCGACGCCTCACGGATGCCGTAGACGTTGCCTCCCCAGAAGATCACGTTGATGTAGCGCTGCAAGATCTCCGTCTTGGTGAGGCGC
>CAYOXR010000316.1:0-4897 GCA_964407955.1 uncultured bacterium
GACCGGCAGCAGCAACAGGAACAGCGACACGCCGATGAGCTGCCAGTTGCGGTTGCCGCCGCCGAACGCGAGGTTGAGCAGGTACAGGGGGACGAACACCAGGATGCCGAATACGAGCAGCACCAGCAGCCGCGGCCAGCCTCCCCACCAGTTGTCCACGGCCCGGCTGAGTCCGGTCGCGCCGGTCTGCGGGCGGCCGCTGACCACACGCGCAGCGGCGTCCACCTGGGCGGTGAGGTCCTCCAGGTCCTGCAGGCGCAACCCGACCATCGAGGACGTGCGCGCGAAGACCGTGCGGGTGTCCTGGTCGATCGCGGGGGCCTTGGCCACCACGATCGGCGAGAGCATGCTGTCGTACTGCTTCGAAGCCGTGCGCACCAGGTCCTTGGCGCCGCTCACGTCGCCGGCCATGAGCGCGGCGCTCGCCTCCGCGGTGGACGCGTACACCGCCTCGGTGGCGCCCCTCAAGCTGGTGACGTTGGCGTCGGCGAGGGTGGTGGCCAGGCGTTGCCCGGCCGGTCCCGGCAGCCCGGCCCTGGCGATCTGATCGGTGAGCGAGCCGAGCTGCTCCTGACGCGCCTGGGTGGCGTTGGCGGCCGGCGCGGCGTTGGCGCCGGACGCCGCTCCAGTCGTGGTTGCCGCTGGCTTGACGGGGGTGCTCGGGGCGACCGTCGCGGGGGCGGCGGCGCCCGACTTGCCCGCCGCCACCGAAGGCAGTGCCGTTGGAGCCGCGCCCTTGCCGGCGTTGGCGTTCGTGCTCGCCGGGGCGGGCACGCTGGCGGCCGCCAGCGCCTTCCGGTCGGCGTCGGCCAGCTGGCCGACGGAGTTGGCGACCGCCTGGCTGGCGGTCATGAAGGCGGCGTCGTCCTTCGCGACGAGCGCCTTGGCGGCGCCGACGAACTGCTGGTTGAGGTTCGCGTTGGCTCGTGGCGAGTCCTGCACCAGGAGCGAGGCACCGTAGGCCTCGGCCAGCGTCTGGTACGCGACGCCACGGTCGGTTGCCAGCAGCCGGCGCGCCACGGACATGTCCTCGCTGATCAGTCGCGCCACGGCCTGCTCGGTCTGCAGACGTAAGGCGGTGGGACTGTCCGCCGCTCGTATGGCTTCGAGCGACGCGCGATCGAGCTGCATGTCCGCCCCGATGTGGGCCAGCCGGTCCTTGGCCAGGGTCATGTCGCCGTTCACGGCGGCTTTGAGTGCAGCGTCGAGCACCAGGCGCTGGAAGCCACCCGTGAGCACGGCCGCCTGGACCGCGATGTCGGTGCGGCTCTGGTTCGCCACGGCGGTGCGGGCCCGGCTGAACAGGGCGTCCATGGACTTGACAAGGGTGGCGCTGGTGGAGTCACGGGAGAGGGTCAACAGCGTGTTCACGGCATGATCGAGGTCGCTTCGAGCCTTGGCGCTGTCGTTGGGCACCGACGCCACGGCCTGGTTCAGGTCCTGTGTGGCGAGGTCGTAGCGTTGCAGCAACGCGTCGTTCGGTTGCGCCGTGGCCGTCGCCACGAAGCCCAGCGTGAGCGCCAGGACGCCGGCCACGAGTGTACGTTTGCCCCTGTTCATTGTCCCTCCTCCAGCGCGGCCCGCGCTGCGAACACCGCTCCCATGTTGATGTTGGACGCTGCCAGCACCGCTACGGCGTCGCGGCCGAGCGGGAACACGAAGAGCAAGCCGGCCTCATGCTCGAGCACGAGCGAGCGCAACGGCCCGTGGCGACCGAGCAGGCGTATCGCCGAGCGGGCCAAGGGCGCCAGCGCTTCGGCATCGATGCCCTCGCCTCGAACCTGCGGCGGGTCGCTTCGGTCGCGCAGGGCGATCACCTGCGTGACGCCCTCGATCTCGGCGAACTGTACCGCCAAAGCATCGAGCGCCTCGGGCGGCAGTGCCTTCGGGACGACCGTGGGTTTCGGACCGTCGGTTCGGCTCGAAACGGCGCTGCCGCTCGCCCGCTGGCGCTCGACGGGTCGTAGCTCGCCGACCGCGGTGCGGCTGCCTGCCGCCTCCGCTACCGCGACCGCCGCCAGGGCGGGCTCGGCGCCGGGGGCGTCGTCTGTCCACCGGAGGCCGTCCCGGGCGCCGTCCCAGGCGTCCTGCGCCTGGATCTCCACATCGGGAAGGTAGACCGACGAGCGGGTGACGGGGTGGAGGGGGGCGGGCGGGGCGTCGCTCGCCTTCGGCTCTGGCGCTGTCACGGGTCCGGAGCGGCCGCGCGGTGCGGCGTCGCCGACCTGGCGCGCCAGCCGCCTCAGCGTTCGGCGTAACCCGGTCCTGGGCAGGATACCCTCGAGCTCGCGTTGCACGGGCCCGAGCAGCAGCTTGCGAACCATGCTCTCGTCGAGGGTGCTCGCGCTGACCGACAGGCTGCGCAAAGCGGCATCGAGCACGCGAGTCGCCGCGCGCTCCGAGACCAGCGTCGCGAGCGCGTCGCGCGTGCGGAGGTAGACGTCACTCGGCACCGCGCGCCTCCCCCCGTCGCGTGCTAGCACCGTTCGTCGCCATGTGCGCCAATCATACCCAGCCTTTCCGGGCCGCGCCGGGACGGTAGCGGCCGCCCGGCAGTGCCTCAAGCATAGGCGCAAGGCCGTTGCCGCCCCTGTGAAATATTCCGTTGGGATGGGCTTTCTGGCGCCCTCCGTGGGCGCGCGTCGGCGGCGGCGGTGGCCGGACCGCGCTGCCGCTACAGGGTCGGCCCGGCGTCCGAGCGGCCGGCCACGAAGCGCTCGCCGGAGGCGCTCACCTCGTACTTCCAGACCGGCAAGCGGGCCTTCAAGCCCTCGACCAGCGCTTCGTGCGCGGCGAGCGCCTCGCCGCGGTGAGCCGACGACACCACCACCGCCAGGCTCACGTCGCCTGGGCGCAGACGCCCCAAGCGATGGGCGACGTACACACGCCCCAGCGTGTGGCGCGACCGGATCTCGGTGGTGAGGCGCTGCATCTCGGCGCGCATCATCGCTTCGTAGCCCTCGTAGTCGATGTGGCGCACGGTGTCGCCGGCGTTGGGAGAGCGGACGCTCCCCAGGAAGCTGGCGACCGCCCCGAAGGCCGGGGCTGCGGCAGCATGGAGCAGTGCTGCCACGTCGATCGCTTCCGGTCCGATGAAGAAGCCGTCGTCGCTCACAGCGGGGACTGCCGTTGTCATCCGCCCGACACGGGTGGCAGGAAGGCGACGACGTCGCCGTCCGAGAGCCGCGTGCCGGGCTCGACGTAGCGCTCGTTGAGGGCGCACATCGCCCCGCTCAAGCGGCCTTGCCCCAGGCTGGCCTCCAGCCGGTCCGCCGCGGCGCGAACCGTGGCCGACTCCGGGAGCTGCAGCTCGAGGTGCTTGCTGCCGGCGAGGGCGCGCAGCTCCGCGAACAGCAGCACGGTGACGGTCACCTCAGGCTTCCTGCAGGCCCACGGAGAGCACCTCGCTGACGCCCCGCGCGACCATCATGGCCGCCGGATAGCGCATGCGGGCGGGCCCCAGAACCGTCAGCGAGCCCATCCCCACCCCCAGCTCGAACGCCGAGCTCACGCGCGCGACGGCGTCGTCGAGCTCGAGCCCGACGCTGCCTTCGGGAAGGGCCCAGGCAGGCGCATCCTCCTCAGCCTGCTCGAAGCGCTCCACCACCAGACGGACGAACTCCGGGTCGTGGGACTCGGGTTCGGAGAGCAAGTTGCTGAGCCCCTCGCTGAACACGCGTGGCGCCTTCAGCCGCGGCCATGCTGCCTCGATCGCCCGCAGCGTGCGCGACAGCTGCTCGTCGGCGTGCGCCGCGATGGCGCCGAGCGCGCGCGGGACCTCACCCAGAGGCAGCGTCAGCTGGCGCAGGTTGCGCTCGGCATCGTCGAGGACCGAGCTGGGCGGCGGTGGTGCGAGGTCGACGCCGAGCTGGCGCACGATGCCGTTCTCCAGAACCACGACCGCCAGCAGGCGGCTGCTGGAGAGCAGGCTCAGATGGATCTCGAGGATGTGGAGCGCGTCGTCGGCAGGCAGGTGTACCACCACGGCGTAACCCGACATCTCGGCGGCGGCCCGTGCCACCAGCGCGAACAGGCTGTTGCCGTTGACGGTCTGCAGTTCGCTCGCCAGGCGCGTGCGCTGGCGCGCCGGCAGCCGCCGGGGGGGCAGGCACGCCAGCGCATAGGCTCGGAACCCGCGAGCGGTTGGGACCCTGCCGGCCGAGGTGTGCGGCTGCTGCAGGTAGCCCTCGTCCTCCAGCGCCCCGAACTCGTTACGTACCGTGGCGCTGCTGAGGTCGAGCCGCTCCGCGATGCGGGCCGATGCGACCGGATGCGCGGAGGCGATGTAGGACTCCGCAACCATGCGCAGGATCCTGGCACGTCGCACGTTCATTACGCCGATGCTAGCATGCCCGCTGCGTCCGTGATGTCAGATCTTGCTCGACAGGGACGGCGTTCCACGGCGTTCCACGCAGCGTCTTGGCGGGCGCCGGCGCAGGTCGGGCGCGTGCCGCCGGGACGGTACCGAGACGCGGCCGCGAGACGGCCCCGCTCGGCGCCGCGCGACGGCTCAAGCGGCTTCGGGATCGAGCCCCCCGAGCTCGAGGATGCGGCGGTAGTGCGCCGTGGCCACCGGCATCACGCTGAGGCGGTTGCCGCGCTTCACCAGGAGCATGCCGTCGATCTCGGGGTCGCTCTTCAGGTTCGTCAGCGGGACCGGTTGCGGCAGCGCTCGAAGCGGCTCGAGATCCACGAGGTACCAGCGGGGCTTCGCTTCGGTGGCCTTCGGGTCGAAGTGCGGGTCGTCGCTGGCGTACTGCGTGGGATCGACGTAGGCCTCGGAGGCGACCCTCGCCAATCCCACCACTGCCGGCTCGGCCGTCCCGGAGTGGTAGAACAGCACCGGATCGCCCACGCGCATGTCGTCCCGCATGAAGTTGCGCGCCTGGTAGTTGCG
>CAYOXR010000317.1:0-3406 GCA_964407955.1 uncultured bacterium
AGCGTGGTGGTGTCGAACAGCGGCACCGCGCTGTCCTCGGCACGCACCAGCAACATGATCTCGGTGCAACCCAGGATGATCCCCTCGGCCCCGCGCTCGATTAGGCGGGCGATCACCTCGCGGTAGGCGGCGCGCGAGGCCGGCTCGAGGCGCCCCTGCACCAGCTCGTCGTAGATGATGCGGTGCACGGCCGCGCGATCGTCCGCGTCCGGGACGAGCACCTCGAGCCCGAAGCGCTCCTCCAGCCTGCCGCGGTAGAAGGCCTGCTCCATGGTGAACGCCGTGCCGAGCAAGCCCACGCGCTGCATCCCCGCGGCCCGGATGCGCTCGCCCGTCGGATCGACGATGTGAAGAAGGGGGATGGCCACGGCTCTTTCGATGTCCTCGGCCATGCGGTGCATGGTGTTGGTGCAGATGACCAGCAGCTCGGCTCCCGCCGCCTCGACGCGGCGCGCCACATCGACCATGACGGCCGTCGCGTCGTCCCACCGTCCCTCGTTCTGGAGGGTCTCGATCTCCGCGAAATCGAAGGACCACAGCAGACAGCGCGCGGAGGCCACGCCCCCTAGCCTCTCCTGGACACGCTCGTTGATGATCCGGTAGTACTCCGCCGAGCTCTCCCAACTCATCCCGCCGAGCATGCCGATGACCTTCTGCCGCATGCGCCCTCCTCGTTCAGTCCTGGCGATTCGGTCTCGTCGACGCCAGTTCCACCATGCGCCGACGAGCGCCGGCATGCAAGGGCGGACGCGTCACCCCACCGTCCCATCCCTATCGGGACGACGAGCCGTGCGACGTTCAGGCACGGAGGCCTCCGGAGCAGCGCCCGAGGAGGGCAACCATGGCCGCCGACGTGCGCATCGACCTTCGTTCGGACACCGTCACGCGCCCCGATCCGGCATGCGTCGGGCCATGACCGAGGCCAGCGTTGGGGACGACCAGTTCGGCGAAGACGAGACGACCAACCGGCTCCAGGACCACGTCGCCGAGCTGCTCGGCAAGGAGGCCGCGCTCTTCTTCCCGACCGGGACGATGGCGAACCAAACCGCTCTGAGGGTCCTGACGCGCCCCGGCGACGAAGTCGCCGTTGGACAGGGAGCCCATTCCGTGTGGCACGAGACCGGAGGTTCCGCGGCCAACTCGGGCATCCAGTTCCGAGAGGTCGGCAAAGGAGGGCTCTTCACCGTCGACGATTTCGTCGAGGCCATCAAGCCGCGCGGGCACATCACCTCCCACCCACCACCCAGGTCGAGATCGAGAATACCCACAACCGCGGCGGTGGCCTGGTGTTCCCGCAAGCGGACATCGTCCGCATCTGCGAAGCCGCCAGAGCGCGCGACGTGGCCCGCTACCTCGACGGCGCGCGCCAGCGGAATGCCGCCATCGCGGGTGAGCGGACGCCTGCGGAGCTGGCCGCGCCGTTCGACCTGGCCATGGTCACGCTGTCCAAGGGGCTCGGCTCGCCGGGGGGCTCGCTGCTGGCCGGGAGCGCCGAGCACATCCGGCTCGCCGTACGCCCACGCCGGATGCTCGGCGGCGCCATGCGACAGACCGGCCACTATGCCGCCGCCGGTCTCTACGCGCTCCAGCACAACATGGGCCGGCTCGCCGAGGACCACGCCAACGCCCGCGTCCTAGCCGAAAGATTGCGCCGCAGAGAACGCGTCGTCCTCGCCCTACACACCGTGCAGACCAACATCGTGGTGTTCGCCCTTCGCTCGGACAGCTCCTCGACCCGTGCCCTCCTTGCCCGCCGCGGAGTCACGAAGTCCGGGGCTCACGCCAGCCGCGCAGGATCGACACCGTTCTCATGGGGGCCGTCAGCAAGACGGCACGACTAATGGCAACCGCGCGAGCTCTTGCATTCGCACCGGTGACCGGCTTGCCGAAGCGCGTACCTCGTCGTCTCTTCAGTGAACGGCTCCGGGCGCGGGCCCGGCAGGCCGTAGAACGGCGTCCTCTGGTAGCAGGGTCGGCACATCACGATGGCGTTGGACAGGCGGTTACCCTGGTTGCGCCGCTTGTGGTGTACCTCGAGATCTTCCGTTCGCTTGCATCTGCTCACAATGCTCCTCCGCTCCTGCCCCAGCGCAGGCGCTCGCGTCGCTGGGAACCTACGAGTCACGCGGCCCCCGCCAGGCCTACGCCCGGCCGCGCCGTTGTCGATCAGGCCGGGCCACGCTGCGCAACAGCCCCGCTGCCCAGCACCACGGACTTCCGCCATCGGGCCACCTGGACGTAGTACGAATCCTGGCGGGCGAAGACGCGCTCCCGGACGGCCTCGAAGCAGCCGAACTCCACCACCCGATCGGCGAAGTACTCTGCCACGACGCGTCCGGAGAACGGCCCGACAAGGCACGGCCACTCGCCCCGCCAGAGATTCGGCACGATGACGCGCAGCCACCGTCGCGACTCGCCTGCAGCCTCAGAAGACTCCATGTAGACTCCCTGCCGAAGGCCGCTGGCTTGTTGGGGACACATCCTGCACTTCCCTTCGCGCGCGTGAGGTTGCGCTCGATGGCGATCTCCACGGCGCCCGCCAATCCGGCGCGCTCCGGAAGACCCGCACAGCCATGGGACGCTACCCGTGAACGCGCTTGCCAGGTCGGGTGCGTCGAGCCCGCCCGCGCCGCAGGATGCCAAGGCAACCGACGGGATACCGTCGCCCTAGGTTCGTAAGCGGTAGCCGATTGTACCACGGATGGGACACACCCGTCCGGTGGGCGCGCGTGGATGACCGCGCCCGCCACCATCGCGAGGCCCGGATGGCTGCAGCACGGCGAAAGGCGGGGAACCGTCTTGGCACGCCGAGCCGTAGGTCATGCCGGCACCGCGGCGGCCTTGCCTTGCAGCGCTTCGTGGAACGTGACGAGGCGGCGGTGGTCTTCGTCCCAGAGTGCTAGGGCGACGGTCTTGAAGCTGTCGATGAGGGTGAGCGTGGTGACGTGTTGGAGGATGGGGTTCTCGCGGTGGCAGCGCTCCAGGTTGTAGTTGGGGATGCGGGGGCTGAGGTGGTGGATGTGGTGGAAGCCGATGTTCCCGGTGAACCACTGCAGCGGTTTCGGCAGGTGGTAGTAGGAGCTGCCGTGCAGGGCGGCGAGGGTGTAGTCCCACTTTGGCGTGTGCTCCCAGTAGGTGCGTTCGAACTGGTGCTGCACGTAGAACAGCCAGGTGCCTGCGCTGGCCGCCAGCAGGATGGCCGGCAGGCCGATCATGAAGGTGGGGAGGATGCCGATGGTGAGGCTCGAACCGGTCAACACGGCAGCGATGGCGGCGTTCGTCAGCCATACCGAGCGCTTCTCGCCGGTGCGCCAGCTGGCCTTGGCTCCCAGCGGGAGGCGTTGCACGATGAGGAAGTTGACGCCCGGCGCGATGCCGAACAGGAACAGGGGATGCCGGAAGACGC
>CAYOXR010000318.1:0-3092 GCA_964407955.1 uncultured bacterium
GTGGCACTCGCCCCGGGGCCCGGCGTCGCGGCCGAGGCTCTGTTCGCGCACGCGGCCAAGCTGCCGCGGGTCGACCTCGTCGCGCCGGAGCGCGCGATCGGCCGCAACACGGTCTCCGCTCTGCAATCGGGCCTGGTGTTCGGCTACGCGTCCATGGTCGACGGCATGGTCGAGCGCCTCGCTGCCGAGATCGAGGAGGAGCACGGCCGGCCGGTGGTCATCGCGACCGGCGGCTTCACCGAGGTGGTCCGGCCGCACGCCAAGTGCATCGACATCAGCGACCCGCGGCTGACGCTGCGTGGTCTGAGGCTTCTCGCCGAGCGCGCCTGAACGCCTCGGCTCACGCGGGACGCCTGCCCCTGCAGGGTTGGTATCATAGTGATATCATCGTAGGGTTTAAGGAGGCGTTATGATCCGCGTCCAAGAGAAGCGCGCGTTTGGCATCAACGGCTTTCCCGTGCTCGCGCTCGAGCTCGCCGTGATCGGCTATCTGGTGGCCGGCGCGGTGGACGGCCATCTGCCCGGGCTGCTGCTGCAGGTCGTCATGATCGTCGTGGTCATCCTGCTCGCGCCCGGCTTCTTCACCGTGCAGCCGAACGAGGCGCGCGTGCTGATCTTCCTCGGGAGCTATGCCGGCAGCGTTCGGAATCCCGGCTTCTGGTGGACGAACCCGTTCACCAACAAGCGGCGGGTCAGCCTGCGGGTGCGCAACTTCAACAGCGACAAGCTCAAGGTCAACGATGCCGACGGCAACCCCGTGGAGATCGCGGCGGTGATCGTGTGGCGGGTGGTCGAGTCGGCCAAGGCCGTCTTCGACGTCGACGACTACGAGGAGTTCGTGGACATCCAGGCCGAGACCGCCATCCGCAACCTCGCCACGCGCTATCCCTACGACGCCAGCGGACAGGAGCGGGAGAGCCTGCGCGAGAACCCCGAGGAGCTGGCCGCCGCGCTCAAGCAGGAGCTCGACGCGCGCCTGGAGGTCGCCGGCGTGGACGTCCTCGAGGCCCGCCTGACGCACCTCGCGTACGCGCCCGAGATCGCCCAGGCGATGCTGCGGCGCCAACAGGCGCAGGCCGTGGTGGCGGCGCGCAAGCTCATCGTGGAGGCCGCGGTCGGCATGGTGGAGGAGGCGCTCGACGGCCTCGCGCGCCGCGGCGTGGTGGAGCTGGACCAGGACAAGCGCGCCGCGATGGCCAACAACCTGATGGTGGCGCTCACCAGCGAGCATGCCAGCACCCCGGTGATGAACACGGGGACGCTGTATGCGGGTTGATTCGGCGGCGCCCACCGTTCGCGGGCGGGGTGCGAGGCTGGCCGCGCTGGTCGTGGCGCTTTCGTTGTCTTTCGGCGCGGCGGCCCAGACCTACCAGATCACGCAGGCGGCCAAGACGGTGGGGACCTTCGACCAGTCGCTCACGCGCACGGCCACCGGCATGGTGAGCCAATCGCGCTTGCAGCTCACCAACCTCGCCGACCTCAGCGACCGCCTCGTAGCCGGCCCGGAGGGCGCCGCGAGCAGCTACCGGCTCGAGGGCACCGCCCGCAGCACACGCATCAGCATCGACGTCAGCATCGACAACGCGACCGCCACGCTCGTCATCCAACAGGGCAACCGCAGCCAGACGCGCAAGCTGACGCTGCCCGGGCCGGTGGCCATCGTCGACGACAACATGCTCGACGGCTGGCAGATCCTCGTCGACAGCATGCCGCCCGGCGCCAGCGCACCACGTCGCTTCGACGTGCTGGTGCCGCAGGCGCTCGCCGTCGGGCGGGTGACGCTCACGCCGGGGGGCGCGGCCACGGTCGCCGTGGGCGGGAAGGAGCTACCTGCCGAACGCTTCGACGCCGACTTCGTGGTCGCCGGGCAGAGTCTGAGGTTGACGCTGTGGCAAGGTGCCGACGGCCGGCTGCTGGCGTTGGAGCAGCCGTCGGCCGACGTGCGCTTCGAGCTTCAGACGCCCGCCTCGAAGGCGGCGGCGTCCGCTCAGGCCGCCAAGTCGGCGGCGGCGCGCGCGGCCCTCGAGAAGACGCTGGCGAAGGAGGCGGGCTGCCTCACCGAGAAGACACTGCTCGTGCACAGCACCGGCGCGACCCTGGCGGGTAGCCTCACGGTGCCCAAGGGCGCGCAGCCCGCGCCCGCACTGCTGCTGCTGCCCGGAAGCGGCGCCGTCGACCGCAACGGCGACGCGCCGCCACTCATCACCAACGAGGTCTACCGGCAGCTCGCCTACGGCCTGGCGTGCCAGGGGTTTGCCGTTCTGCGCATCGACAAGCTTGGCATCGGCGCCAGCACCGGCAACGGCGGCGCCGTCACGCTGCAGACCTACGCGCAGAATGTCGCCGCCTGGATGGCATTGCTCCGCAAGCAGCCGGGCGTGGACGGCCGGCGCGTCGCGCTGATGGGTCACTCCGAGGGCGGCCTCATCGCTTTGTACGCCACGGCCCAGGGCACCGTGTCGCCGACCGCGGTGGTGCTCCTGGAGTCGCCGGGCATTGCGATGGACGCCGTCATCCTCGACCAGGTGACGGTCCAGGCGCGCCTGCGGGGCGCGTCCGAGAGCGAGATCGAGGCGACGCGCGCGCAGGCGCAGGCGGCGATCGACGCCGTCAAGCACAGCACGGGAGCCACGTTCGAGCCGACCGGCGAGCTGGCAAACAACCCCCTGGCGGTGACGTTCGCGCACTACGCCGGGCTGCTCAGGAGCGAGTTCGCCCAGGACCCGGCGGCACTGGCGGCGCGCATCCACGTGCCGGTGATCATCGTCCAGGGCGGCAAGGATGTGCAGGTCACGAGGCAGAACGGGCAGGCGCTGGCGAAGGCGGCGCCCCACGCCAGCTACCTGTTCATCCCCGACCTGGAGCACGACCTCTACGAGACGCAGGGGAGCGCCATCGCCCATTTCATGCCGGACCCGGGGACGGTCATCTCACCAACGCTCATGCAGGCCCTGCACGCGTTGTTGAGTGGCTACCTGGCCGGGGCGGGCTGAGCCGAAGAGGGGCGGGTCGACCATGGCCGACAAGAAGCGCTTCTTGCTGCGCGTCGACCCGCGCCTCCATCAAGCGCTCGAGAAGTGGGCCGCCGACGA
>CAYOXR010000319.1:0-6827 GCA_964407955.1 uncultured bacterium
TTCAACGACCGCTACGTCGACCTGCGGGTGGATGACGATAGCCAGCCGGCCCTGCGGCTCGCCGAGCTGCTCTCGTTGCACCGGCTCCACTTCCAGCGGCCCACCGACGCCGACCTGCTGCCCTTGGAGGGCGACGTGCAAGCGCGCGTGCTGGCGGTGCTGCGTCGAGCCGGCCGCCCGGAAGCCGATGGCGGTTGGGGCGAGCCGGCACGGCGCGCGCTCATGGAGCTCGGCGGCATCGAGAACCTGGAGGAGCGCCTGCAGTTCGACGACCGCATCGACCGGCTTGCCCTCGAGCACCTCGAGCGGTGCTACCCCGGCTGAGGCGCGCCTCACCGAGCCCGTACCGGCGTGCCGAGCGCTACTGCCCCTTGAAGTCCGGCTCTCGCTTCTCCAGGAAGGCGGCGGTGCCCTCGCGCATGTCCTCCGTGGTGGCCGCCAGCCCGAACAGGTCGGCCTCGATCTCGAGCCCCTGATTGAGCGTCACGTCCAGCCCGCGGACCACCGCCTCCTTGGCCAGCCCCAGGGCGATGGGCGCGTTCTTCATGGTCTGCCGTGCCAGCGCCAGGGCGACCTCGAGGGCATCGTCCGCCACGCGGTTCACGAGCCCCATCGCGAGCGCCTCGTCGGCGTCGACGTGGCGGCCGGTGAAGATGAGGTCCAGGGCGCGCCCCTGGCCGATCAACCGGGGCAGCCGCTGGGTGCCGCCATAGCCCGGGATGAGCCCCAGGCCCACCTCCGGCAAACCGAGGCGCGCCCGCCGCGAGGCGACGCGCAGGTCCGTGGCCAGTGCCAGCTCCAGCCCGCCACCCAGCGCGAAGCCGTTGATGGCCGCGATGGTGGGGATCGGAAGCGCCGCCAGCGTGTTGGTGAGGTCCTGACCCGCCAAAGACGACTCGCGACCGGCGAAGGCGTCGCCCACGCGACTCAGACCGGCGACGTCGGCGCCTGCCACGAACGCACGACCGGCGCCGGTCAACACCAGCGCCCGCACCTCGAGGTCGCTCTCGGCCATGTCGAACGCGACCGCGAGCTCCACCAGGAGCTCGTCGTTCAGAGCGTTGAGAGCCTCCTGCCGGTCGATGGTGACGATCGCGATGCCGTCCTCCACCTGATAGACGACGTGCTCGAAGCCGACGTCGTCGGCGGGTTCGAGCTCGGGGGTTTCGGAATCGCTCATGCGCTGCCTCCGGTGTCGAGCTGCGGGCGGTCCAACGCCTCAATCGTAGCGGAAGAACCCTTCGCCGCTCTTGCGGCCGAGCTTGCCGGCGCGCACCATCTGCCGCATGAGCGGTGCGGGCCGGTACTTGGGGTCGCCGAACTCCCGGAACAGCGCCTCGGTCGCGGCCAGCCCCACGTCCAGACCCACCAGGTCGCTGAGCGCCAGCGGGCCGATGGGCATGTTGGCGCCCAGCTTCATGGCACGGTCGATGTCCTCGGCGGACGCCACTCCCTCGGAGAGGGCGTGCACGGCGTCGTTGAGGTAGGGAACGAGCAGCCGGTTCACGATGAAGCCGGGGCGGTCCTCGCACACGATCGGCGTCTTGCCGATGCCCTCTGCAAAGGCGCGCGCTTGCTCCACGGCCTCGTCCGACGAGCGAAGGCCCCTGACCACCTCGACCAGCGCCATCACCGGCACCGGGTTGAAGAAGTGCATGCCGCAGAAGCGCTCCGGCCGGCCGCCGAAGGTGGCGATCTCGGTGACGGAGAGGCTGGAGGTGTTGGTGGCGAGCAGCGCCCCCTGGCTGGTCGCCCCGGCGAGCTGTCGCCATACCTCGCGCTTGACCTCGAGCGACTCGTAGACGGCCTCGATCACCACGCCGGCCTCCGCCAGTCCCTCGAGCGCGCCCCGCATGTCGATACGCCCGCGCGCCTCGCGAGCGTCCGTTGCAGTCACGACCTCCTTACGCACCAGGCGCTCCAGGCTCGACGCCATGGCACGCTCGGCGCGCTCCAACGCCCCGGGCGCCACGTCCACCAACACCACGTCGTGCCCCGCCAGCGCGCTGGTCTGCGCGATGCCGGAGCCCATCGTTCCCGCTCCGATCACGGCTACGTTCATGCTCCGTCCTTTCCGCTCCCGTCGCCGACGGCGCGGGCGCCGATCATCACGACCGTTCCCGCTCCGCGAGCGCCAGCCCCGCCTCCAACGCGGTCTCGACCATGTCGTCCACGGCCCGTCCGAGCGCTTCGGAGTCCAGGAAAGCCGCGTCGCCGACAACGTTGCTGGTGACCAGCGCACAGCCGGTCCGCACGCCCCGCAGCGCGCCGAGGGTGAACAGCGCCGCGGCCTCCATCTCCACCGCCAGCACGCCCTGCGCCGCCAGCCTGGGTGCGTCCTCGGGCGAGGTGGCGTAGAACGCGTCCTCGGTCTGGATCAGGCCGGCGTGGTAGCCGCGGCCGGCGCGTTCGGCGGCCTCCACCAGGGCCCGCGTGACCGCGAAATCGGCCGTGGGGGCGTACGGGCGACCCTCCAGGTACATCGCGGTGGTGCCGTCTCGAGGCACGCTGGCGACTGCCACCACCAGGTCGCCCGGCGCCACGCGGCTCGTAACGCTGCCACAGGTACCCACCCGGATCAGCGTCCGCGCCCCCAGCATCACCAGCTCCTCGACGACGATGGCCAGGCTCGGGCAGCCCATGCCCGTGGTCTGGACCGTCACCGGCATGCCGCGATAGCTGCCGGTGAAACCGAGCAGGTGCCGGTAGCTGGTCACCGGCCGGGGCTGCTCGAAGTGGCGCTCGGCGATGCGCACCGCGCGATCGGGGTCCCCGGGAAGTAGAACGAACGAAGCGATGTCGTCCTGGTCGGCGCGAATGTGCAATGGCGTCATCGCGTTACGATACCAGAGCCGTGCCGCACCGCCGCTTCGCGCCCTCACGCGGCGGGCCAACGACGTGGCGCGATTATGAAAGGTTGAACTGGGGAGAAGGGGTCCCCGTGCTAGAGTTTCGCCTGTGCAGGACCTCGAAGAGATCCTCGGTCAGCTGGTCGAGGGCGTCGACGGCGCCCTGGCCGCCGCCGTGGCTGGCATGGACGGCCTGGTCATCGAGCAGTACCCGGGCGAGAGCACGGAGCTGCCGGCGGTGGTGGCGGACATGACCAACGCCATCAAAGGGCTGGAGCTCACCGTTACCGAGCACCTGGCGGGGGGCGCCATGCGTGAGCTGATCGTCACGAGCGAGCGGCGCGTGGCTTACGCGCGGCTGCTCGAAGGCGGGCTGTTCTGCCTGCTCGTGCTGAACCGGCACGGTAACATCGGCAAGGCGCGCCTGTTGACGACCGAGGCGGGCCGCCGCATCCAAGGGGCCTTCGCGTGAGCGCGGTGTCGCCCCTTCGGGACGCGCTCACGCCGCTGTCGGAGCTGGCCGGCGTCGTGGCCGCGCTGGTGCTGACACGCGACGGCCTGCCGGTGGAGATGGTGGGTCACGGCGTGCGCGCCGACGTGCTGGCGGCCGAGGCCGGATCCCTCGCCGAGGCGTGCCGCTCCGCCGCCGAGCGGCTGCTGCTCGGCGAAGCGCAGGGTGTCAGCGTCATGGCTCCGGGCTATCGCCTGAGCTGCCTGCTGCTGGACGAGCACGTGCTGGCGATGGTGCTCGAGGGAGACGCGGCCGACGCGGCGCTGGCGGCCGGCCGGGACCTGCTCCCCGAGCTGCGACGGGTGCTCGGCGTGGAGGCGGACTGATGGCGAGCGAGGGGCTGAAGCACCTCCTCGAGGGGGTGTTGGACGTGCGCGGCGTGGTCAGTGCCGCGGTTGCGGCGGCCGACGGCAGCCTCGTGCAGGGTCTGGCGCTGGGCGAGGCGGGGCTGAGCGAGTTGCAGGAGCTCGTGCCCACCGCGCTGGCGTCCAGCCGCGCGTTGGGCGCGCTGCTGGGCGAGGGGCCCGTGGTGCAGTCGCTGGTCGAGTATGCCGAGGGGCCCGTGCTGCTGGCGCCGTTGGGCGCCGACGACGGCGGCGGGCCGCATGTGGTGGTGGTCGGCTTGAAGAGCGTCGGCGACCTGGGCCGGGTGCGCTTCCAGCTGAAGCGCTTGCTGCCGGGCTTCGAGGCGCTTCTGGGTGGCGAGCCGGGCTGAGCGCGCCGCGCGGCCGTTTACTCTGGAGCCGTGAACGAGATCAAGTTCGACATGACGCAGGACGTGGCGCAGGGTCGCTACGCCAATCTCGCCGTCATCACCCACACGCGAGACGAGTTCATCGTGGACTTCGCCCTCGCCTACCCTCAGCAGGCGCCGGTGGTGACGGCGCGCGTGGTCACCAGCCCGCGCCACGCCAAGGCGCTGTTGCGCAGCCTCGAAGACAACATCCGCCGCTACGAGGCGCGGCACGGCCTCATCCCCGAGGCTGCCAGGAGCGACGCCGACAGCTCGAACTGAGCGCGTCGCGATACGGCTGGCGCCCCTCAGGACACGGAAAACTGCGTCCTGAGGGGGTGCGCACCCTGTCACGGGCGTTACCTGGGGGGCGGGACGCCCGGTTTGTAATGACGGCATGCCCGAGAGGATCACGGTGTTCTTCGACTACACGTGTCCCTTCTCGTGGCGAGGCGCCGAGCTCGTCGAGTGGGTGGCCGAGCCCCTCGGACTGTCGTTCGAGTGGCGCCACTTCAGCCTCTACCAGTTCAATCACGGCGGGCCCGACAACTGGCAGCTGTGGAACCAGAAGATCGACCCGGAAGATCACCTGGGCAGCAAGGGGCTGTTGCCCTTCCTGGCCTCGCAGGCGGCGCGCCGCCAGGGTGACGGTGCCTACCGCAAGTTCCGGCTCGGCCTGCTGCGCGCGCGACACCGTGACCATCGCCCGCTGACGCGCGAGACGATCGACGAGGTCGCCGCCTGCCAGGGGCTCCACATGCCCACCTTCTCGAGTGACCTGTCCAACCCGGAGTGCCGCACGGTGCTCGCCCAGGAGCACCATTACGCGGCCGCCCGCGACGTGTTCGGCACGCCCACCTTCGTGTTCCCCGGCGGGGACACGTCCTACCTGCGCATCCGCGAGCTTCCGACGGGCCCCGAGGAGGCCGTGCGGCTGTTCAGCGAGTACCGGCACCTGGTTGAGACGTACCCCTACCTGGAGACGGTGCGTCGACCCCGCCCGAAGGGCAACTGAGGCCCGCCGCGTGCTCGTCCGGCGTGTGGGAATTGTCGTTCTGGCGGTCACCTCGGCGGGTTAGACTGGCGACGTGCGGCTCGGACAGAATGTAGGGCACGGGTCGGACGTGGGCCGCGTTCGACCGCTCAACGAGGACTACCACCGGGTCTGGCAGTTCCCACTTGCCGACGGCGAGCTGACGCTGCTCGCCGTCGCCGATGGCATGGGGGGCGCTGCCGCGGGCGAGGTCGCCAGCAAGCTCGCGATGGAGGTGCTCGACGAGTCGTTCAGTCGCTACGTGGAGGAGATGCGCGCCGGCAACCCTGTCGTCGGCATCGACAAGCTCACGGAGAAGGCCATGCGCCTCGCCAACCGGCGGGTGTACGGCGCCGCCATCAAACACCAGGGCCGGCGCGGCATGGGGACCACGCTCACCTGCGTCGCGGTCCAGGGCAAGCACGCGTACGTCGGCCATGTCGGCGACTCGCGCGCCTACATGGTCCGGGGAGACAAGATCTACCAGCTCACCAAGGACCACTCCTGGGTGGAGGAACAGATCGACAAGGGGTTGCTGTCCGAGGACGAGGCGGAGGAGCACGAGTGGCGCAACCTGATCACGCGCGCGCTTGGCACGCGGCCCCAGGTGGCGCCTGACGTCATCGAGATCGCGGTCCAGACCGGGGACGTGTTCGTTATCTCCACCGACGGACTGCACGGTCTGGTCAAGCCCGAGGAGATCCTCACCGAAGTGCAGCGGACGGCCAACCGCCAGCTCAGCGTCGAGTACCTCATCTCGCTCGCAAACGACCGCGGCGGGCCAGACAACATCACGGTCGTCATCGCCGAGGTGGCCTGATGCTCATCGTCCTTGCCGTCGTCACCATCGTGCTGATCGTGCTGTTGGTGCGGGCGCCGACGTGGCTGGTGCTGGTTCTGCTGGGCCTGGCGTTCCTGCTCGGAGCCGGCGCTGTGGCCATCGGTGGCCTCGACCGCACGGTGTCTCCGCTCTTGCTGTACGCGCTGGCGCTCGGCCTGCTGGTGCCCGGCGGGTCGGTGGCCTTCCGCAGCAGCCGGGTGGCGCCACCCAAGCGGCGCCGGCGGCGCTCGCCGGAGTCGAGCCGCGCCAGGCACCGCACGGCGAGCAACTTCGACGCCATGGAGATCCCTGGTTACGAGCTGCTCGAGAAGGTGGGGTCCGGCGGGATGGCGAGCGTGTACCGCGCCAAGAGCCGCTCCGACAACCAGGTCGTGGCCCTCAAGATCCCCATGGAACAGTACGTCGCCGACGCCAAGTTCATCCGGCGCTTCCACCGCGAGGCGGAGGTGGCGCAGCGGCTGAACCACGTCAACATCGTGCGTACCTTCGAGCACGGCAGCATCGGGGTACAGCACTACATGGTCATGGAGTTCGTGGACGGCCGCAGCCTGGAGGGCTACATCGAGGGGGACGAGCTCACCCTCGACCTCGACGTGGACATCATGAAGCGCGTGGTGCGGGCGCTTCAACACATCCACTCGGCCGGCATCATCCACCGTGACATCAAGCCCGGCAACATCATGATCCTGCGCGGCGGCATCCGTGAGGCGGACGGGCGCAAGCGGGTGCAGCCCGACGCCGTGAAGCTGATGGACTTCGGGATCGCCGGCGGCAAGGTGCTCTCACGCCTCACCATGACCGGCGCCCGCGTGGGCACGCCGGTGTACATGTCGCCCGAGCAGGCGCGCGGCCTGAAGATC
>CAYOXR010000320.1:0-3163 GCA_964407955.1 uncultured bacterium
GCGAGCAGCAGCGCGGTGTCGGTACCCGGCTTGATCGGCAGCCAGCGGTCGGCCTTGGACGCCGCCACCGAGAAGCGTGGATCGACGACCACCAGCCTGGCGCCGCGTTTGAGCGCCTGGCTGAAGTTCTGCAGCTGCGTGTTGTGCGTGTCCTCGCCGATGTGGTGTCCGATCAGCACGATGTAGTCGGTGTTCTCCCAGTCGACGGGCTCGGGGCTGCCGATGCCACGACCGAAGGTCCACTGCGACGCGGTCTCGCGTGGCGACGTGCACAGCGACACCGAGGGCTTGCCAACGTTGGGCGTGGCCCAAGCGGCAGGCAGGTAGTCGCCGAACCAGCTGTCGCCACTGCCGTGGGCGAAGAAGGCCATCGATTCGCTGCCGTAGCGCTCCTTGATGGACAGCATGCCCGCCGCGACGATGCTCAGCGCCTCGTCCCAGCTTGCCTCGCGATACTTCCCCTCGCCGCGCGCGCTTCCCTCCACGCGGACGAGTGGCCGTTTGAGTCGATCGGGATCGTATGTCTGCGCCACCGCACCCTGCCCCCGTGGGCACAAGCGGCCGCGGGAAAGGGGGTTCTCGGCGTAGCCGTCGACCTTCCACACCCGCCCGTCGGACACGTAGGCGCGCACGCCGCACTTCCAGAAGCAGTTCTCGCAGTAGGAGAGGACCGTGCTCACCTGGCCCCGATACCAGGCCTCGGGGGCGCGTGCCAGGGGGTTGGGGAGCTTCACGGCGGCAGCGTCGGGGGCGAGCATCATCGCGCCGACCGAGGCGGCCGACAGCTTCAGGAACTCGCGTCGCTCCAACTTCACGGGGCCACCTCGCTCAGCACCGTGTGCAGGAAGGTCGTGAGCTCGCCGTAGAATCCCGACTCGTCGTGCTGTGCGACGGCCTCCGCGAAGCGATCGAACCAGGGCACCAGGTGGTTGACGGCCAACGTCGTCGCCGCGGCGACGCGTCCCTGCTCCATGAGCAGATCGACCGCCTCAGCTACGGCGGCCAGGTGGTCGGGCAACTCGTGCCACTCGGCGCGGGGCCTGATGCCCAGCCCTGCCAGCTCGGCTCGCAACCGGCGCACGCGCGGCCCGAGCAGCTCGCGGTCGTGGACCAGGCCAACGTAGGGCGGCGCCGGCACGCCGCCGGCGCGGCTCACGAACAGTCCCACGTAGGCGGCCCGCAGCCTGTCCCAAGCCGGCGGCGAGTGAGGCGCACGGGGCGCGTCCACCCCGGCCCAGACCGCCAGGGCATCGCTGACGGCGCCCAGGCGGCCGCTGTAGAGATCGTCGCGGAGACCCTCGCCGGGGGACCGGTACAGGGCCGCCACGACCTGGCATGCCGCTTCCAACGCGTCCGCCGACGTTACGTCGACTCCACTCCCGTAATTGACCAACGACTCGAGCGCCTCCATAGGCTCGTGACCTCCGTAACCCGCCTCAACGCTAGGGCCACACCTTGGGAGGGCCAAGGGCTAAACGTCCCTCACGGCATATCTGCCTGTTTTGGCGGCGGCGGCGGCGGCCGGCAGGGCCGCACCAGGCGGCGGCCGACCGTCCGGCGCGCCGATGCCGGCGCCGTTGCCGGGCGGCCGGCCGGAAAGCTCTCGAGCGTCCCGAAAAGGACATTCTTACCTGTACCCACCGTGCAAGGCGCCCATAGCATGAGCCGAAGGTGTGCGAGATGAACATTCCGCAGCAGCGACACGGCACCTGCCGCGCCTCCGAAGCACGGCAAGCGCGGTGGATCGGTGAGGGGACGCAACCGGCATGACCACGCGACCCAAGTCTCCCCGCAAGGACGGCAAGACGGCCCAGAAAGGGCCGCGGAGCCGTGCCCAGCGGGCCGATGCCGCGCCCGATCCGCGGCCGGTCCTGCTGCTTGGGGTCGGCAACATCCTCTACGGCGACGAGGGGCTGGGCGTCTACCTGGTCCACCGCCTGCGCCGCGGCTACAAGGTGCCGGCGCAGTTGAGGATCATCGACGGCGGCGCCGCCGGCTGGCACCTCCAGCCGTACATCGCCGACGCCAGGCGGGTCGTGATCGTGGACGCGGTCGCGGGTCAGGCGGGATCGATCTATCGCTTCAGCCATCGCGACATCCCGTCAGGGCTGCGCAGTGGCACCTTGAGGTCCCACGAGCTCGATGTCGCCGAGCTGCTCAGCACCATGGAGGCCCAGGGCGAGCTGCCGCCGACGCGCATCATCGCCATGGGTGTCAACGCTTCAAGCGCGCCCCTCGATCATCTCTCGATGGGGTTGTCGCCGGAGATCGAAGCGCGCCTCCCCGCCCTCGAGCTCGTGCTCCTCGCCGAGCTCGCGGACGCCGGGGTGCTGCTGGAGCCCCGCAGCCGCGTCGCTTCCGAGGTTGGCGCTCAGCCACGCCTCCGGCGGCCGCGGCGAGGGCAGCATGCATGAGCTCGGCATCGCGAGGTCCATCCTAGGCATCGCCCTGGACGCCGCTCAGCAGGGCAACGCCGAACGTGTCATGAGCATCGGCCTGCGCGTGGGTGCGCTTGCTGGCGTGGAGCAGGCCGCGCTCGATCTCGCCTTCGACGTGGCGCGTCGCGGCACGATCGCGGGCGACGCCGAGCTGCGGGTCGAGACTGTGCCACTCCGCTGCCACTGCACCACCTGCGACGTCGACTTCGACGTCGACGATCGTCACGGCGTGGCGCTGTGCCCGCGCTGCGGTGCCCCTAGTGGCGACATCCTGGCCGGGCTCGAGCTCGAGGTCAGCTATATCGAGGTGGTGTGAGTGAGCGAGTCCCGGACGATCGCCGTCACCGTTCTGACCGATCACGAGACCGATCGCGGCCGCCTCCTCGAGGTGGAGCGTGGCGTCCTGGCGCGTAACGCCGAGATCGCCGCGACCAATCGCCGACGCTTCGCCGCGCTCGGCTTGCTGGTGCTGAACGTGCTGTCTTCGCCCGGTTCCGGCAAGACCGCCTTCCTCGCCCGGACCCTGGAGGCCCGCCGCGACCTCGGGGCCGCCGTCATCGTCGGCGACCTCGCCACGGACAACGACGGCGAGCGCCTGCGAGCGGGTGGCGCCGAGGTGGTGCAGATCAACACCGGCGGCGTGTGCCATCTGGAGGCGGCGATGGTCGCCGGCGCCGCCGACCGCCTCACGCTCCAGGGCAAGCGCCTGCTCGCCATCGAGAACG
>CAYOXR010000321.1:0-4818 GCA_964407955.1 uncultured bacterium
ACACCTCCAGACCGAGGGGCTGACGTCTCTGCTGGCGGCGCTGCGCTACCACGTCGAGGGCGGGCTGGACGCGGTGCAGCGCGTCCGCGGCTCGAACCCCTTCGACAACCATGCGCTCGTCTACGAGCAGCTGACGCCAACGGGCCTCCAGCAGATCGATACCTTCGCGGGACAGCCGATCCCGCGGTTCACGGCCGGCCTGCGGGCGACCATCTACTACACCCTCCACTATCAGCCCACCGGGAAGCTCAGCGTTCCGATGCTGACGCTCCACAACCTGGTGGATCCCGACGTGCCCTACCTGCACGAGCTCGTCTACCAGGCGCTGGCCGGACCCAGCGGCTACCTGTTGTCGGTGCCGGTCCCGATCCCGGTCCCGCTGCCTGGCATCACCCCCGACGACGGGCCGTATGGCCACTGCGCGGTCGACCCGGCGAACGTCGCGCTCGCCTTCGGCTACCTGGTCACTCACGTGGAGGCCGACGGCGGCGGGCCGTGGCCTGCCATGACGGCAACGCTCCAGCAGCTGAAGGCCGCGCCAGGCCTTCGCTGAGCGTTCAGGTTCTCCCGTCCGCGCGCCGGCGACCCATCCCTCGTCGCCGGCGCGCGGACCCATCTGGGTCGGCCTCAGGAGCGGTGATACACTCTCTGCCATGACGTCGTCGAGCCGCCCCCGCATCGCCTACCAGGGCGTGGCCGGGGCGTTCAGCGAGGAGGCCGCGCTGGGCTTCGCGCCGGACGCCGAGACGGTGGGCTTCGGCGAGTTCGAGGAAGCCTTCGGCGCAGCGGTGAGTGGCGAGTGCACGCACGCCTGCCTGCCGGTCGAGAACAGCCTCGCAGGCTCCATCAACCAGACCTACGACCTGCTCACCGACTCGGTCCTGCACGTGGTCGGCGAGCAGATCGTGCGGGTCCACCACAACCTGCTCGCCAAGCCGGGCGTGCGGCTCGAGGACATCACGCGCGTCTACAGCCACACGCAGGCGCTGCAGCAGTGCCAGCACTTCATCCGCAAGCACGGCTTCGAGGCGGTCACCGACTTCGACACCGCGGGCGCAGCCAAGCTGCTCGCCGAGAACGGCGGCGAGGGCAAGGCGGCCATCGCCAGCAAGCGCGCCGCCGAGGCCTACGGCCTGGCGGTCCTCGCCGAGAACATCGAGGACCTCGACTTCAACTACACCCGCTTCTTCATCCTCGGCACCGACGAGCGCCCCAGGCAAGGCGACGCCAGCAAGACCAGCCTGGTGCTCGCCACGCGCCACCGGCCCGGCTCGCTGGTGTCCTGCCTGGAGGAGTTCCCCAGCCACGGCATCAACATGACCAAGCTGGAGTCCCGTCCCAGGCGCGACAAGCCGTGGAGCTACCTGTTCTACGTCGACATCGAAGGGCACATCGAGGACGAGAACGTGGCCGAGGCCATCACCAACCTGATGCGCAAGGCCGCGTTCGTGAAGTTCCTGGGGAGCTACCCGGCGGCGCCTGATGTGAGGGAGATCGGGTAAGGTCCTCGACTGAGCAGAAATACGCGTGGGGAACGCGGCTGCGTGGTTACGATGGCGCCAGCGAAAGGCCGTTGTTTCTTTGTTGATGATGCGTCACTGGTTCGCCGTCTGTCTGATCACCTGCCAGCTCATCGGGGCAGCTGCCGCCCAGGCGACGCTCACAGTGAATGCCCCGCCCGATAGACTGGCGCTGCCAGGGGCCTATGTGACGCTCGTCTACCAGGTCGTAAGCAGCACCGCGGGCCAGGCACGAATCCAGGTCACATCCATGCAGGGCTACGCGCTGCTGACCCCGCCAGGCAGCGTCGTGGTACAGGCCGGCGTTCCGTTGCCCGTCCCCGTGACCGTAGCCATCCCGGCAAATGCTCCCGCTCTGGCGGTTGAACAGGTCACCATGGTAGCCAGCATGAATGGGGCTCGGTCCACGAGTACGGTGCGTGTCACCGTCGGCGCCACGCGTGGACTTCGCCTTCAGGTTCCTGCCAAGATTCCACTGGCTCAAGGGTCCATCCCGTTCAAGCTCGTCAACCGAGGCAACGTCGAAGAAGACGTGACCTTGAAGGTTAGGCACGCCAATGGGGCGTACGCGACCAAGTCGGTGACGCTCGCAGCGGCAGAAACGGTACCCGTGGATGTGCCCGTACAGGAGGCTGGAAGCTACGAAGCTGAGCTGATCGCGAACGGCAAGGTCCAGGCGCGAGCGTTCGTGCAGGTCGTCAAAGAAGGCGTCCCGCAGCCGCCGCCCATCACGCTTCATGCCGAGGTGAATGGCACGCTCGACACAAGCCTCGGGTGGAGCCTGAGCGCGAAAGTGCAAGGCCCCTTATCGGACTACCTCACCACCACGGCCGTCATGCTTGCTGACCAGCCCGTGGAGTCCTATTGGAACCTCAACGCAAGGCAATGGACTGCCACATTGGGAAGCGTCGCACACGGCACACTCGACCTGCCTGTCCCCGACGAGCCTGGGTTGCTCGCCGCCCTGCGCGCGGGCAAGTCGTTCCTTGGCGCCGCAGCCACCTATGTGGGTGCAGATCGCTTCTCGGGTTATGCGTTCAGCGGCCGCAACGGTGTCGACGACACGGTCGCTGCGGCAGCCGGCATTCACGCGGGCGAGCCTATGGCAACCTACCGTCTCGCGGCCAAACGAGGCTCCACCACGTGGACCACGTCTGGCAGCTTCCTGGACGGAACCCTTCAGGCGCAAGCGGACGTGAGCAAGTGGGATCCAATCCTGTCCGCAACGAGTTCGTTTAGCGTGCAGGCGAGTGACGTGCTCGCAAGTGACGGGATGGTCCACGTTGGGGCGGCGTACGGTAACCCGGCGGCGTCTGTGTGGGGCGGCGTTGACGTCCCGACGGGAGCGCAATCCGTCTGGGGCGGCCGCCTCGGATTGTACGCAGAGGTGCCCACGAGGCTCCCAGGTCGCGTGTACCTGAACATGCAAGGGGGAAGCGGCGCTAGCTATGCGACGCTCAACTACGCAGTTCGTTTCGCCAGCGGTTGGCATACATCTGATCATGTCGGGCTCACAGAAGACTCCAACGGCTTTGGCGTCCGTGTTGCCACGTCGTGGGCCTATGCTGCCAGCCCGCGCAATTCGGCGCTGCTGCTCGCGGACGTCACGTATCACCCGTTCTCTGGCATCGCTTCTGGACAGCTCTCGGGACGGTACGCTACTGCGATCGGTCCCGCGTCTGTCTCGCTTACGGGGGGTTGGAACCTAACCAACAACACCGCCGATGTCGGTCTTGCAGCAGTATGGAATACGGGCGGTGCGCAGCTCCAAGCGATCGCGGACGGTGGTTTCGACCTGACTTCGCGTGCCCTGACGGTAACCATGGGGCTGTCGGCCACGGTCGACTTCGACATCCTCGTTCCACCGGCAGTGATAGCGGTCGCGGGCGGGAGGCGTCTGGGAACCCTGGCAGGCAAGATCGCTGTGCGAACCGCGGGCATTCCGGACGTTACGCTCCACGTTGGCAGCTACGTGGTCCACACGGACGCCGACGGCACGTTTTCGGTTCAGCTGAAGCCGGGTCGCTGGCACGTTTCCGTCGACCTCAGTACGCTGCCCATCGAGTACCGCATCGATGGACCGCTCGAGAAGAGCGTTGCGGTCGAAGCCCACCGGACGACGCACGCAGACTTCCGTGCGGTGACCACGGCCGCCATCACCGGACGCGTTCTGCTTGACAGCAACGGCGACGGCGTTGCCGACAACCCGCCGCAACCCGGAACCGGCACCGTTCTCCTCACGGACAGCGCGGGACTGTCGCAGAACCTGGCGGTTGGCTCGGATGGAACGTTCGCGGCCCGCGGTCTGCTTCCTGGGCCGGCCAGGCTGTCACTTGCCGGGCTCCCCCTCGGAGCCACTGTCGAGGGGGGCCAAGTCCAGACTGTTGCCATTCATTCCGGGGAAGTCACTCGCGTTACTCTGCTCGAGGTTCCGGCCATCGTCTCGGCGCCGACGTTCAGCCCGACCAGCCTGCGAATCCGGGCCATCCACACCGAGGTCGACAGAGTCCCGCCCGGAGCCTCCCCGATCGTGCAGGTGACGGTCCAAGGACATGCCGACCGCGTCGCCTTGCGCATCGGCAGAAGCACGCTGGGTCTTGCGTACGCGCATGGTGTCTGGTCCGGGCGCGTCCCGGTACCGACGGGTTCCTCGCCTGGAGTGCTTCGGTTCGACGTGGTTGCCACCTCTGAAACGCAGGCGGCCACACGTCAAGGACAACTCATCGTCGACCCTACAGCATCACTGGTCGTCACGACGGTACCACCCACGAGTGTCGCCGGGAAACCGTTCGAAGTCCAGCTCAGCGTCTACGCCGATGCGTCGTCCATTACCATCGTGCCGACATTGGGGCGACCCGTAGAGGCGAAGGAGGTTGCCCCAGGCCGTTGGGTTGCGTCCCTGACCCCGCCTGCAGACGCCAAGCCCGGTGTCTACGTTGCGACCTACAACGTCACAACCACGAAGGGTCGAACGGTCCGTGGAACGTTTCAGTTCCGGATTGGCGCCCCGTGACTCCGGCCCCACCGACACTATCGAGGACGAGCACAGGCTGATTGAACGGGTGGCCACCGGGATTGCCCAATCACGGGTTGGCAAAGGCTTGGAACGTCACGCGAAACACGTAGCTCCCGGGAGTCTCACTTCCGTCGACATGCAAGCCGAAGTCTCCGGGCGTGAGAAGCGCTTCAAAGCCGTCGGTGGCATGTGTTGAGCTCAAGGCAGTGCCTTGCGCAGGAACGCCTCTGATCAGCACGTCACCAACGCCCGGGTGCTGCGCCCGCGTAACGGTGCTTTCCG
>CAYOXR010000322.1:0-1765 GCA_964407955.1 uncultured bacterium
AACACCCGGATGTTGCGCCCATCCGGACGGTCCGCGTTCAGGGGGAGTTCGAAGTCGAGCTCGATGGCGTGCATGCCGGGCAGCGCGTAGCGGGCGGAGATCATGGCGCATGTTACCGTCGGCGCTCAGCCGGGCCGTCGAAGGTGCAGCGACAGCGTGCGCGTGAACGGCTCGAACCCGAGCTGGGACAGCGACAGCCCGTGCCCCGAATCCTTCACGCCGGACCAGGGCAACAACGGGTCCAGGTAGTCGCAACGATTGGCGTAACAGGTGCCGGTGGCGAGCCGGCTGCCCAGCCGGTCGACGGCGTCCAGGTCTCGCGTCCACACGCTGGCCGTCAGACCGTAGCGGCTGTCGTTCATCATGCGCACGGCCTCGGCGTCGTCGCTCACCGGCACGATGCCGACGACCGGCCCGAACGTCTCCTCCTGCATCACGCGCATGCTCTGGCGTACGTTGATGAGCACCTGCGGGGCCATGTAGGGCGTGCCCTCGGCGGCGGCCGGGAAGCTCTTGGGGTCGATGAGCGGCACCGCTCCCTGTGCCACCGCGGCGCGCACGTGCTCGCGAGCGAGCTCGGCGTTGGAGGTGCGGACCATCGGCCCGAGGGTCGTTTCAGGATCCCGCGGGTCACCCAATCGGTAGGCGCGCGCAAGCTCTTGGAAGCGTTCCACGAAGGGGTCGAACAGCTCGCGAGCGACGTAGATGCGTTCGACGCCACAGCACGACTGGCCGGCATTGAACATGGCGCCGTCGACCAGGCCGGCCACGGCCTGCTCGAGGTCGGCGTCCGCGCGCACGTACGCGGGGTCTTTGCCGCCGAGCTCCAACCCCACGCCGATGAAGCGATCGACCGCGGCCCGTTTCACGGCGCGGCCGCCCTCGACCGAGCCGGTGAAGTGCACGTAGCCGACACGCGGGTCACGGATGACGTCCGCCGCCGTGTCGTGACTCATGTGCAGGACCTGCAACACCCCGTCTGGCAAGCCCGCATCGCGGAAGGCCTCGGCGATGCGCTCGGCGGCCAGCGGCGTTTGGTCGGAATGCTTGAGCACGACGCTGTTTCCCGCCAGGATGGCCGGCACCACTGCGTTGACGGCGGTGAGGAAGGGGTAGTTCCACGGCGCCAGTACCAACACCACACCCACCGGACGCCGCCGAATCATGCGACGCGTGCCGGCTTCACCCCCGGCGTCGATGTCGGCCAGCGCCGCCGGGGCGAGGGCGGCCATCGCCACGGCGCGCTCGGCGTAGCCGCCGCGGATCTCCTTGGGTCCATCACGGACCGGTCGACCCATCTGCGCGGCCAGCTCGGCGGCGATGACGTCCGCGCGCCCCACCATCGACTCCACCATGCGGCGCACCACGGCTGTGCGCTCCTCCAGAGGGCTCTCGCTCCAGGCCGCCGTGCCGGCCTGCGCTGCGGCCAGTGTGCGTTCCACGGCGGTGCCGTCGGCCAGCTCGCGAGTGGCGACGAGCGAACCGTCGATCGGGCTGTACGTGCGTTGGAGCGCTGCCATGCTCACTCCGGTGTCACGTAGGCGGCGGTGATTCCGCCGTCGACGATGAACTCGCTGCCAGTTACGTACGAGGCGTCGTCGCTCGCGAGGTACAGGGCCGCCTTGGCCATCTCGCGAGCCTCGCCGAAGCGGCCCATGGGGACGTGGACCAGGCGGCGTTGCTGTTTCGCCTCGGTGTCCAGGAACTTCATCAGCAGCTCGGTGCGGAGCGGGCCCGGGCACAGGGCGTTGACGCGGATGTTCTC
>CAYOXR010000323.1:0-4141 GCA_964407955.1 uncultured bacterium
CGTCCGCGCAGCGGCGCGTCCGCCGGCAGCTCCACCGCCTCGTCTCCGACGTTGACCGCGACCAGCAGCCGTTCATCGCCGCCCGTTCGCGCGTACGCGAGCACGGCGCCGTCGGCGAGCAGCACCTCCGTGTCGCCGCGCCTGAGCGCCGCGTGATCGCGGCGGAGCCCCGCCAGGCGCGTCAGGCGCGCCAGAAGCTCCCGGTCCCACGTCGCTGGGTCGTCCCACGGCATGCTGTTGCGGCAGCCCGGGTCATGGCCGCCGGTGAGGCCGAGCTCGTCGCCGTAGTAGATGCAGGGCGCCCCGGGCAGCGTGAAGAGCAGCAGGTAAGCGACCTGCAGGGCCGCGTCGTCCTCCAGCAGGACGGTGCGCGCCCGGGGGGTGTCGTGCGAGCCCAGCAGGTTCAGCTGGGCGTGGACGATCTCGCGCGGGTAGCGCTCCAGCAGCGCCTCGAGCGCCTCGGCGAAGCCGGCGGCGTCCAGCGGGCGGATGCGCCTCAGGCCGCTGCGCGCCAGCTCGGCGTCGGCCAGCGCGCGGCCGACGAAACCGTAGATGGCCCTCGTCAGCGGGTAGTTCATGACCGCGTCGAACTGGTCGCCGCCGAGCCAGCGCCGGGCGTCCTCCCAGATCTCGCCCACCAGGTAGCAGTCGGGGCGGACCGCCCGGCAGCGCCGGCGGAACTCGCGCCAGAAATGGTCGTCGTCGATCTCGTTGGGCACGTCGAGGCGCCAGCCGTCGGCGCCGAAGGCCAGCCAGCGCTCGCCCACGTCCCACAGGAACTCGCGCACCGCCGCCGTGGCGGTGTTCAGCTTCGGCAGCGCGGGCAGGTTCCACCAGGCGTCGTAGCCCAGCTCGCCGCCGCCGTAGGCGTTGAGCGGGAAGCGGCGCACCGAGAACCAGTCCAGGTAGGCGCTGTCCTCGCCGTTCTCGAGGATGTCGTTGAACTGCAGGAAGCCTCGCGAGGCATGGTTGAACACGCCGTCGAGCACGACCCGCATGTCGCGCGCGTGGGCGGCGTCGATCAGCGCGCGCAACGCTTGATCGCCGCCCAGCATGGGGTCGACGTGGTGGTAGTCGTGCGTGTGGTAGCGGTGGTTCGAGGCGGACTGGAATACGGGGTTCAGGTATAGCGCGGTGACGCCCAGCGCCTGCAGGTGCTCCAGTCGCTCCGCCACGCCCTGCAGGTCGCCGCCCTTGTAGCCGTGCACGCTGGGCGGCGCGTCCCAGGGCTCGAGCCCAGCGGGCTTCGGCACGCCTGCCCCTTGCGCGAAGCGGTCCGGGAAGATCTGGTAGAAGACGGCGTCCTGGACCCACTCCGGCACGTCGACAGGCTGGCCCGGCATGGCACCCATTCTACGAAAGCCCGTGCGGGTCACTGCGCAGGGCGCCTCGCCTTCGGTTCGTGGCCCGCGACGTCGGCGGCGGACGACGTTGCCGGGAGCCCCATCGACGCCCGCGGACGTCGGCGAGCCGCCGACAGCCGCATCTGATCCGCTTCCCCGCGGCCATCGGCCAGCTCCCATCGGCGGCGCGTTGACAACCTCGGCGGCGACGCGTACCATGAAGTCACCTAACTTTGTAACGGCACGCGTTACTTGTAACATCTTGGGACGGTCGATGTGACCGATTCACAGCAACGCCAGGAGACCGAGGCGATCGAGCTCGCCCGCATCGCGGAGCTGTACTACTACCAGCACCTCAAGCAGGCGGACATCGGGGAGAGGTTCGGCATCTCCAAGATGCAGGTGTCACGGCTCTTGCGAAGGGCTCTCGAGCGCGGCATCGTGGAGATTCTCATCCACTACCCGCTGGCGGTGGACCATGAGCTGTCGTCCCGGCTGGCAGACCGCTACGGCCTCGAGGAGGCGGTCGTGGTCGAGGACGCCGGGCAGACGCCGCGCGACGCCATCGCCCACGCGGCGGCGCAGTACCTGGTGGGCCACCTCCCCGCCAGCACGACCCTCGCCGTTGCCTGGAGCTCCATGGTCGCGGCCACCGCCGAGCTGCTCCCAAAGCGGCCGCTCGGCAGCACCCGCGTCGTCCAGATGATCGGCGCCGTGACCATGAGCGCCAATCGCGCCAACCCCTTCGACGCCTGCACCAAGCTCGGCCGGGCGCTCTCGGCCGAGACCTTCCCGCTGCACGCGCCAGCCTTCCTGGAGTCGAAGTCGGCACGCGAGACGCTCCTCAGCGAGGCACCGATCGCCCGCACCCTGGCGCTGGCGCGGAAGGCCGACTGCGCCATCATCGGCATCGGCAACACGACACCGGAGTCCACATTCTGCAAGGCGGGGTTCGTTACGCCCCGGGAAATGGAGGTACTTGCCGGCCGAGGCGCGGTCGGCGACGTTCTCGGCCAGTTCTTCGACATTCATGGCGGCCCCGTCCCTTGGCGGTTGAGCGGCAACGTCGTCGGCCTCACGCTCGAGGATCTCGGACGCATCCGGACCGTCATCGGCGTTGCGGGCGGCGACGACAAGCGGACGGCCATTCTCGGCGCCCTCAGAGGACGCATGCTCTCCGTGCTCATCACGGACAAGGACACCGCGGACTACCTGCTCTCGGAGCCGCGCGACGCCGCGCCCGCAGGGACCGAGGTGCCATCCACACGACTTAGGCGAGGTGACACATGAAAGCGTTGAGACCGGTTCTGGCCCTTCTCGCCCTCACGGTTCTGGCGAGTGCCGCGGCACAGAACATCCCCGCTGCGTTCAGCGGCGGCAACCAGCCCACGGTCGCGCTGGTCCGTCAGCTCTGCACCGGCGACTTCTTCTCGCAGTGGCTGAACGGCGCTCAGAACGAGGCGAAGTCGCTCGGCATCAAGATGGTGACCTACTGCGCGAACGGCGACGACGCCAAGATGGCGTCGGACATGCAGATCGCGATCACCCAGAAGGTCGATGCCATCATCGTCGACCACGGCCGGGACGCCACCATGGCGCCACTCGTGCAGCGAGCGACCGGCGCTGGCATCAAGGTGGTGACGTTCGACCTGTCCACAACGGACCCCGCGGTGGTGCAGATCGCCCAGAACGACTTCTCCATGGGCCTGCAGATCACTATGAAGATGCTCAGTGACCTCAACGGCACCGGCGAGATGGGGCTCGTGTACGTTGGCGGGTTCGACCCGCTCGACAAGCGCAAGGCCGTGTTCGACGCCGTCCGGAAGTTCTATCCCAACGTGACCCTCGACGGCACCTGGGGCACGGTGTCCTCCAACACGGTTGGCGAGGTCGAGTCGCAGACCTCCGCCGCGCTCCTTGCGCACCCCAACATGAAGGCCATCCTGGCGCCGTACGACGCCTTCGCGTTGGGCGCCATGAACGCCGTCAGCCGCCAGAACAAGGATGTCAAGGTCTACGGCTGCGACATCAGCACCGCCGACATCCAGGCGATGATCGCCGCAGGCAGCCCGTGGGTCGCGACGGCGGCTACGAACCCGGCGAACATCGGCAGTGTGGCGGTGCGCGCCGCGGCCAGGCTGGTGGCGGGCGAAACGCTGCCACGCTACGTGCTGATCGAGCCCACGCTGGTCACGCGCGCATTCCTCGTGGACAACAACGTCACGAACATGGCCGACCTGAGCCAGAAGATGCCGGCCTTCGCCACCACCGACGAGCTGATGACCCCCTGGATGAGCGCTCTGAAGAGCCAACACATGTGAGCCCCGCCCGTTCTGCCGGCGGCCCCTGCGCCGCTCGGGCCGGCCGCCGGCAGAACGGCGCGCCCTCGCCGGAGAGCCGACATTGCTGGAACTCCGCACCATAGGCAAGCGCTTCGCGGGCGTCAGCGCCCTTCGGAACGTCTCGTGCTCGATCGAGGCCGCCAGCATCACGGGCCTGCTGGGCGCCAACGGCGCGGGCAAGAGCACACTCATCAAGGTGTTGACGGGCTACTACACGAGCTACGAGGGCGAGGTGCGGCTCGACGGCCGTCCGCTGCACCTGTCCCACCCGGCCGATGCCAAGGCCCAGGGCATCCACGTCGTCCACCAGGAGGTCGACACCTCCATCGTGCCCGACCTTTCGGTCGCCGAGAACCTCCTGCTCGACGACATCGTCAGCGGGCGTGTGACGACACGCCAGATCATGCGCTCGCGAAGCCTGCTGGCCGAGGCCAGGAAGACGATGGCCCCGGTTGG
>CAYOXR010000324.1:0-3037 GCA_964407955.1 uncultured bacterium
GGCCGGGAAGAAGCCGATGTCCTGCAGCGCGTGCTCGTGCTTGCGCCCGTACGAGTAGCTCTTGGGCGAGTCGTCCTCGTCGTTGAACGCCACGCATGGGCTGATGATGTCCAGCACCGCCGTGCCGCGATGACTCAAGGCGGCCTTGAGCAGCTCGCGCACCTGCTTGGCGTCGCCGGCGAAGCTGCGTGCCACGAACCCGGCACCGGCCACCAGCGCCTCCATGCAGATGTCGATCGCCGGCAGGTCGTTGTGTCCGGCGTACTTCAGGTCCTGGCCGTAGTCGGCGGTCGCGGAGAACTGACCCTTGGTGAGCCCGTAGACGCCGTTGTTCTCGACCACGTACACCAGGCGCACGTTGCGGCGCACCATGTGCTTGAACTGGCCCATGCCGATGCTGCCAGTGTCGCCGTCGCCGCTGACGCCCAGACCGCGCAGGCTGTGGTTGGCCATGAGCGCGCCGGTGGCCAGGGACGGCATCCGGCCGTGCAGGCCGTTGAAGCCGTGCGACTGGCCGAGGAAGTAGGTCGGCGACTTGCTCGAGCAGCCGATGCCCGACAGTTTGATGATCTCGTGGGGGCGCAAGTTGAGCTCGTAGGCGACCTGGATTACCTGGTTGGCGATGGAGTTGTGGCCGCAGCCCTTGCACAGCGTGGAGGTGGCGCCCGCGTAATCCGCCTTGGACATGCCCAGCGCGTTGACCTTCAAAGTCCGTTCCATGTCCGTCAGTTCCGTCCTTCCGCCAGCGCCCGGAGCACCTGCTCCTTGACCCATGTCGCCGTCCAAGGCATGCCGTCCAGGAAAGCGATGGAGACGAGTTTGTGGACGTCGTCAGGGCATTCGTTCTCGAGGATGTCGAAGAGCTGACCGTCGCGGTTCATCTCCATGACGATCACCCGATCGTGAGCGGCGATGAACTCCCGCACCTCATGGCCGATCGGCAGGGCACGCAGCCGCAGGAAGTCGGTCGGGACGTCGGCCTCGGCAAGCTGATCGCGCGCCTCTTCGATGGCGTAGCGCGTGGTGCCGAAGGCGATGATACCGACCTCGGAATCGGCCATCGTGTCGAGGACGGGCCCCGGCACCAGCTCGCGGGCCGTGTCGAACTTGCGCAGCAAGCGCTGCATGTTCTCCGACCAGTCCTGCGGCCGCTCGCTGTAGAGCGCGCTGTCGTTGTGACCGGTGCCGCGCGCGAAGTAGGCGGACAAGGCGTTGGGGTTGCCAGGCAGCGTGCGGTAGGCGATCCCGTCACCGTCGACGTCGCGATAGCGCGCGAAGCCGCGCTCCTCGACCTCCTCGGCACTCAGCACCTTTCCGCGTTGGATCGGGCCGTCGGGGTACGCGAAGGGTTCCCCCATCCAGTTGTTCATGCCCAGGTCGAGGTCCGAGAGCACGAAGATCGGCGTCTGCAGCACGTCCGCCAGGTCCAGTGCCTTGTGGCCCATCTCGAAGGCTTCCTCGATGCTCGACGGCAGCAGCACGGGGTGCACCGTGTCGCCGTGGCCGAGCCGGTAGGCGAAGCCCAGGTCACCCTGGCTGGTGCGCGTCGGGAGCCCGGTGCTCGGCCCGACCCGCTGCACGTCCCAGATCACCGCCGGGATCTCGGCGAAGTAGCCGAGGCCCACGTACTCGCTCATCAGCGAGATGCCTGGGCCGGAGGTGGCGGTGAGCGCCCGCCCGCCGGCCCAGCCGGCGCCGATGACCATGCCGATGGCCGCGAGCTCGTCTTCGGCCTGCACCACGACGTAGGTCGGCTTGCCGTCGGGACCGGTGCGCAGCTTGGGTGCGTGACTGCGCAAGGCGTCGATGAAGCTCGTCGACGGAGTGATCGGGTACCAGGCCGCGACCGTCGCCCCGCCGAACAGCGAGCCCAGCGCCCCGGCCTCGTTGCCCGTCATGAGGATCAGGCCCTCGGTGGCGTCCATCGGTTCGACCTTGAACGGGTCCTTCTTCTCGAGGTTGGCCTCGGCCCACTCGAAGCTCGCCCGCACCACGGTCATGTTGCTGTCCACGAGCTTCTGACGCCGGCCGAAGTGGAAGGAGAGCGCCTCCTCCACCGTCTCGAGCGTGACGCCCAGCAGCCAGGCCACGACGCCGACGTAGGTCATGTTGGCGACGTAGTCGCGCAGCTTGCCCTTGAGGGGGTTGCCTTTCAGCAGCTCCTTGACGGGCACGCCGTAGTAGATGAGGTCCTCACGCGAGGTGTCGGCACGCACGCCCTCGTCGAAGATGCAGACCCCGCCGGGCGGAAGCGACGCAACGTCCTCGGCGACCGTGGCGGCGTTGTAGGCGACCAGCAGCTCGGCCGGCCGCCTGGCGATGTAGCCGCGACGGCTGACGCGGATGTTGTACCAGGTGGGCAGGCCCTGGATGTTCGACGGGAAGATGTTCTTCCCGTGAACAGGAACGCCCATCTTGAAGAAGCTCCTGAGCAGCGTCAGGTTGGCGGTCTGACTGCCGGTGCCGTTGGCGGTGGCGACCGCAATGGAGAAGTCGTTGACGACCGCCTCGACGCCCTTGTCTGGCGCTGGCCTGGTTAGCGGTTCGGTGACACCCATAGGCTATCAACTCCTACGTCCAGTCGCGGCCCGGGGGGACGCGCTTGCAGGCGCCCGCTGAAGCCGACACCTGGACGGTGGTTCCAGGACATCATGCTACCCGTGGCGCAGCATGGCGCCCGTCGTCGCAGCTTCACGTTGACACAGCCCCTTACCGCCTACGGTGGAGGGTTGCACAAACCCCCCTTGAGCACGATACCGCCCGCCCCGTAGGGCGGGCGCGGGACATCTGTCACGAAGGAGGACACCGGCCCCGAGCAATGCACCCGAGCAATGGCCGCCGGCGCCCGCTCAAGCCTCCAGGGCCAGCTCACCGTCGTTGTCGCTGCCGGCGTCGTCGCCGGCGTCGTCGTCGAGCGTCTCGTAGGGCGCGCCGCGCTGCTGGGTGTGCTTGCCGAGCTGGAGTGCGGCCAGGGTGCGCTCGCGCAACTCCGAGAGCAACTCCGGATGCTGCGCCAGGAACTCCACCGCCTTCTCCT
>CAYOXR010000325.1:0-5266 GCA_964407955.1 uncultured bacterium
GCCACCCCGGTGATGGTGAGCGGCTCGGGGACACGCACCAGCATGCCCTCGAGCGCTTCCCAGCCGGGCACCGGCGGCAGCGGCAGCTGCAGCGGCCGCGCGGCCGGGAGCGGCGCCGTTCCGCAGCGTGCCGGCGGGCCGGCCGCCACGATGCGGGTGATGTCCCGGGCTTCGCCGACGCGGCCGACCACGCGCAGCACGTCTCCCGGCCTGGGCGGCGCGAGGCCGGGACGCTCCTCGATGAACACGGCGTCCGAGGTGGCCGGGTCGCCGTCGCCCAGCGGGTCCTGCAGGAAGAAGCCGCCCAAGGCGTCGGGACCGCTGAAGGTGGCGGTGACGACACCCTGGACGCTCACCCGGCGGCCGACCAGGGGCGATCGCGGGCCGCTGCCCTGGACGTCGGCGATCGCCGTCAGCGAGGCGGACGGCGCGCACGCCGCCGCGGCATGGGCCATCGCGGCCATGGCCGCCGTGAGCGCCAGCCCGGCGAGCACGCCTCGGGGCCGGGTGGCGGTCCAGCGCATGGCGCAGTCTACCGGCCCCGGCCGCGCAGTACCCTGTGGCATGCCGATCCGTGACGACTTCATCCTGCGCATGCTCGATTCCGTGGCGGAGGTGATGGCACGCGTGCTCACCGGAAGCGGAGGAGCGGGGCTGGCGGAGGCGGAGCGGGAGCTGGCGGACGCCTACATGCAGCTCACCGGCTCGGGACGGGCGCTGGTGGCGCGGCTCTCCTCGGAGCAATTGCTCGCCATCCTGGGCGCGCCGATGCGCTTCAACCGCGAGCGGGGCTACGTGCTGGCGCGACTGCTGGAGGCCGACGCTGGCCTGACCGAAGCCGAGGCCGGCGGTGACGCGTCGCCCTCGGGGGCGGCCGCCGAAGGGGCCGCCGACACCCGCCGACTGAAGGCGCTGGACCTCTACCTCGAGGCGGCCAAGGCGGGTTTGGACGAGGAGGACCTGGAGGCGCGGATCGGGGGCCTGGTGGCGGCGCTGTCGGGGCTGGCGCTTCCCGAGAGCAGTTACTGGCGGGTCTTCGAGCACGCGGCTGGAGGCGGGCGCTTCGCGGAGGCCGAGGACCTGTTGTTCGACGCCCTTGCCCGCTTCGGCGCCGGCGCCGACGTGGCGGAACGCGGTCGCGCCTTCTACCGCGACCTGGAGGCGCTGCCCGACGAAGCGCTGGAGGCCGGCGCTTTGCCGCGAGACGAGGTGGTCGAGGGGCGCGCCGCGTTCGAAGCGGAGCTTCGCGGCGCCGACGGCGCGGCGGCGGGGGGCTCTTCGGCATGAGCCTGGGGCGCTTCGCCTCGAGGCGCGCGCGGGCCATGCCCGCGAGCATGTTCGCGACCATGGACGCCGCCATAGCCGAGACGCGGGCCTCGGGAACGGAGGTCCTCGATCTCTCCATCGGATCCTCCGACCTGCCGCCGCCACCGCAGTCGATCGAGGCGCTGCGAGCCGCGGCCGACGATCCGCAGAGCTACGGCTACTGCCTGCATGCCTGCACCCGTCCACTGCGCGAAGCGGTGGTGCGCTGGTTCGCGCGGCGCTACGGTGAGCCGCCGCTCGATCCCGACCTGCACGTGCTGCCTCTCATCGGCTCGCAGGAGGGTATGGCGCACCTCCTGCTGGCGATCGCCGACCCGGGCGACACCGTGCTGATGCCGGACCCGGCCTACCCCTCGTACTTCGGCGCGGCCGCGCTGGCCGGGGTGCGGCGCGTGGCGCTGCCGCTGCTGGCCGAGCGCGGCTTCCTCCCGGATCTCGAGGCGGTGGCGCCGGCCGACGCCGAGGCGGCCCGCGCGCTGGTGCTCAGCTACCCCAACAACCCCACCGCCGGCGTGGCCGACGCCGCCTTCTTCGACGCCGCCGTGGACTTCGCGAGGCGGCACGAGCTGCTGCTGATCCACGACTTCCCGTACGTGGACACCGTCTTCGGGGACTACCGGGCGCCGTCGCTGCTGGCCCGCCCCGGCGGGCTGGAGCTGGGGATCGAGCTCTACTCCTGCTCCAAGAGCTTCCACCTGGCCGGGCTGCGCATGGGTTGGGCGGTCGGTCACCCCGACGCCATCGCGGCGTTGGCGCGCGTGAAGGGAGCGGTCGACTTCAACCAGTACCTGGGCGCCCAGCGCGCGGCGATCGCTGCCCTGGAGCAGCCGCCGGAGCGCTTGCGGGCGGACGCCGAGCGCTTCCGCGCGCGCCGCGACGCGCTCGTGACGGCGCTCAACGGCGTGGGCTGGGAGACGCCTTCGCCGCAGGCGAGCATGTATGTGTGGACGCGCCTTCCGGCCGGCCGCACGGACTCGTTCGCATTCTGCCTGGAGCTGGTGCGCGAGGCCGGGGTGGCGCTGGCGCCCGGTCGGGCCTTCGGCGAGCGCGGCGAGGGCTACGTGCGCTTCGCGCTGGTCCAGGAGCCCGAGGCGCTGCGCCTGGCGGTCGATCGCATCCGGCGCTGGCTGGACTGACGGCTCAAGTGTGCGCCTGCGGTGTATCAGCGGCGTCCGTCACGCCGCCGTCGCCGCCGGCGGCGTTCCCGCCCTGCGCCTGCCAGAAGCCCTGCAGGTTGACGCCGAAGTGCGCCACCATGGCCGGCAGCAGGCTCCCGGCCGCGAGGGTGAGGGCCCCCAGGGCCAGGCCCGCCAGCGCGGCGTACGCCGGGTAGGCCCAGCCCCGTCGCGGCACGGGGTGGAACAGCCCGAACAGCAGCGCCTGGCCCACCAGGCCGATCACGCCCAGCAGCGCCCCGCGGAAGAAGAGCTCCTCCCCGACGGCGGTGACGGCCGCAAGCGGGAGGGCGCTCCACGCCGGCAGAGCCAGGGACCGCAGCGCCTGCTCCATCAGCCGGCTGGCGAAGCGAAACGACGGCAGCGAGCGCTCGAGAAGCCACGCCACGGCCAGCAGGGCGAGCCCCAGGCCGACGCCCGCGGCCAGCTGCCAGCCGAGCGCCAGCCGCGGAGCGTGGCGCACCCCGCGCACGAGCAGCCAGACGCCCCCGGCCACGCCGATCGCCACGCTTGGCAGGAGGATCACGATTCGGCGCACGACGCCAGTGTAGCCACTCGCTTGCGGCGCTCGGGGGCTCGCGCCCGCCGCTGCGGCCGGCTAACGCCAGCCCTGCGCGTCGGCGTAGCGGCGGAGCAGGGCGGCGGCCTCCTCGGGTGTGGCGACGTCGCCTACCGCCTCGGCCTCATCGACCAGCCGCAGCGCCTCGCCCACACGCGGTCCGGGTGGGATGCCGAGCACCCGCATCACCGCCTCGCCATCGAGCAGGGGCGGCCTGGCCGGGGCCTCGTCGAGGATCTCGAGCACGCGGGCCAGCGCCATCCGGTAGGCGCGTCGGTTCGCCTCGCTCGAGAGCGGGCCCCGCGCCGCCTCGCGGTCGGCGATCATCAGCTTCAGCAGGTCCGGCAGCAGCGTGCGGCGGCGGTGCACGAAGCGCCGCGCCGCCTTGTCGTCGGCCGGCAGCGGCAGCATGTGATAGCGCACCAGGGCCGCCACGCGGTGCGCCAGGACGTTGGCAAGCCGCAGTCGCGTGAGCGTGTCGAGGGCGAGCGTCTCACCGTGACGGGCGTGGCCGTAGAAGTGGGTGCGGCCGTCCTCGCCCAGGCTGCGCGTGGCCGGCTTGCCGACGTCGTGCAGCAGCGTCGCCCAGCGCAGCGCGGCATCCGCCTCCGGGAAGCCCTGCACCAGCTGGTTCAGGGCCTCGAGTGAGTGCCTCAGCACGTCCAGATGATGGAAGCCGCCTTGCTCCACGCCGCGACAGGCGGCCAGCACGGGCAATACCACGTCGAGGACGCGCAGCTCGTCGGCAAGGAGCAGCCCGCGGGCGCACGCAGCGTCGGCGAGCAGCGCCTCCAGCTCGTCACGGACGCGCTCTGGTGACGCCTTCGGGCGGCCGCCGGAGGCCTGCTCGGCGCTCAGCCGTACGATGGCCCGCTGCGTGGCCGGCGTGATCTCGAGTGCGAGCGTGGCAGCGAAGCGCACGCCCCGCAGGGGCCGCACCGGGTCGTCCGCCAGCGCCGCCTCGGACGTCATGCGAAGCCGGCGTGCGAGCGCGTCCCCGCGGCCGTCCAGCGGATCCACCAGGTGCCCGTCCGGTCCGGCCGCGATGGCGTTCAGGGTGAAGTCGCGGCGTCCGAGGTCGTCCTCGAGAGACCCGACCAGGGGCGTGTAGTCCAGGGTGACGCCGCCGCCGACCGCCCGCCAGTGGCCGCGTGCGCGGTCCAGGACGAAGGCGCTGCCGCCCAGCGCCGCAGCGGCGCGCAGCGCCTCGGCCTCCGGGTCCGCCACCAGCCAGTCCAGATCGCGTGCCTCGCGGCCGAGCAGTGCGTCCCGCACGGCTCCGCCTACCAGGTAGCCGGCGGCGGGACGCGGCGTAGACTGGGGCATGGCGATGCGCTCCCGACGCGTGTGGCGGCGCAGCCAGCGCATGATCCCAATTACAGCACGGCGTCCGTTGGCCGCCCGGGGCGCGCGTCCCGGGGTCGGAGCCGGGGCTCGGGCCTTCTCGTGCGACGCGGCGCCTCGGTCCGCCGAGCGCTTGCCGGCACCGACGGAGCCGCGGTGAGGCCCTTGCGCGTCGGCCTGACCGGAAACATCGGCGCCGGCAAGTCGAGCGTTGCCAGGCGCTTGCAGGCGCGCGGAGCGGCGATCGTCGACGCCGACGCGCTGGCGCGCCGGGCCACACGCGACCCCGAGGTCCTGGCGCGCATCGCTCGCGAGCTCGGTCCCGAGCTGGTGGTCGAGGGCGAGCTCGATCGAGCCGCCACGGCGCGCCTGGTCTTCGCCGACCCGGATGCACGCGCGCGCTTGCACGCCATCGTCCACCCGTGGGTGAGGCGGGCGAGCGACGCGCGCGTCGCGGCGCTGGCCGCCTCACCGGCGCCGCCACGCGTCGTGGTGCTCGACATCCCCTTGCTGTACGAGAACGGCCTCGAGGTGGGACTGGACGCGGTGATCGTCGTCGACGCGCCGCTGGCGCAGCGCATCGAGCGCGTCGTGCGTCGCGGCGAGCTGAGCGCGGCCGAGGTCGAGGCCCGGGACGCCGCGCAGATGCCCCTGGCCGCCAAGGTGACGCGAGCGGACTACGTGGTGGACAATGCCGGGCCGGAAGACCGTCTGGACGAAGCCGTCGACGCCTTGTGGCGGGAGCTCACAGCTCGCGCCACAAGGGTCGGTTGACGGAGGTCGGCTACCAGCTCACCTGCGAGAGCGAGTGGCTGCTGATCTTGCCGTTCGAAACCTGCGTGTAGGACACCGCGCTGCCGAG
>CAYOXR010000326.1:0-4044 GCA_964407955.1 uncultured bacterium
CGGCTTGACGGCCGTCCTCGCGGTCGTCGTGCTGACCGGCGCCGCGCACACCTGGATGCTGTACGTGTTCGGCCTCGGCTTCGGCCTTGTAGCGGGCTTCGCCGTCCCCGCCGGCAACAGCATCGTGCCGACGCTGGTGGCGGAGGAGGATCTGCAAGCCGGCAACGCCGTCGTGATGGGCGTGGGCCAGCTCGTCGGATTCGTCGGCCCCACCGTGGCCGGCATCCTCATCGGTGGTTACGCCCACTCATATCTGGGGATCGGCCTCGCGTTCGGCATCGACGCGGCCAGCTTCGCGGTCTCGGCGGTGTGCCTCGCTCTGATCGGCAGCGCCAGCCGACGCCTCGCCGACGTGTCGGACACGTCCGGTGGCGTGTGGCGGTCGATCGTCGCGGGGCTGCGACACCTGTGGGTGGACGAGACGTTGCGTCTGGTCTACCTCCTCCTCATGGCCGTCAACTTCCTGCTCATCGGGCCCATCCTCGTGGGGATCCCGGTTCTCGCCGACCAGCGGCTCCCGCAGGGCGCGCTGGCGTTCGGGTTGTTGATGTCGGCCTACTCGGGCGGCAACCTCATCGGCTATCTGTTCGCCGGGTCGCTGCCGCGCCTGGGGGCGCGCGGCATGCGGCTCGTGTTCGCCGGGTTGCTGACGGGCTTCGGGGTGGTGTTCGCGGCCCTGGGGTTCATCACCTCGACCTGGCTGGACTTTGCCCTGCTGTTCGCGCTCGGCACCGGAAACGGATACGTGGCGATCCTGATGTTCACGTGGGTGCAGACCCGCACGCCCAAGGCGATGCTGGGGCGCATGATGAGCATCCTCATGCTGACCAGCACCGGCCTCGTGCCCGTGTCGCAGGCCGTCGCGGGCGCCGTGAGCAAGTGGAACCTCACGCTGCTCTTCGTCGGGGCCGGCGTGCTGGTGCTGATCGTCACGCTGTGGGCGTTGCCGCGCCCCGAGTTCAAAGCGTTCAGCGAGAGCCTGAGCGCTGCCGACACATGAGGCCGCGGGCGGCGCCGGCGGCTCCCAAGGGTGCGATGGAGGAGCGTTCGAGATCGAGCGGGCGGGCGAGACTGCGACCTGAGGGGCGCGGTTGGTGGGCGAGGCGGGTGTCCGCGCCCCGGGATGTCCGTCCCGCACCGACCCGCCCTCGACCATCGGTGCACGTGGGCGGTTCACCGCTAGTATCGTGAGAGTTGCGTTGGAGATTGCCTTTCTGCGAGATATGGGGGTGGGATATTTGCCCCTGTGAGGGCCCGTTCGGGCAGGAATACGCTGAGCGCGTTGCGGCACGAATCGGCCCGGCGTCTACCGGCTGGTCCGAGCGAAAGCGTGCGCGGTGCGCGCGCCGACATCGCCCGTAGGCGCCCGCGAGGCGGCGTGGCCGGTCGCATGCCGCCAACGTCGGCTCCCGGCCGGCGGAGGTCAACGGCCGGCCGGCGCGCGGTACCAAGGAGGCGGACGTGCTGGCAGGCGCGGGCCTTCGGCAGACCAAAGACAGGCACGTCTACCGTAGCCGCGGACTTCCGATCCGACACGCACCGTCGCACAATGGGGTGCCGAGGCCGCAGGCGCCTCGCACGGAAAGGACGGATGAGGACGCATGGACGCTCGCGATAACGGTGGCCACCTGACCATCACCGACAGCCGCACCGGCCGCACGTACGAGGTGCCGATCAAGGACGGGGCCATTCCCGCCATGGAGCTGCGCAAGATCAAGGTTTCGGAGGACGACTTCGGCCTGTTGTCCTATGATCCGGCGTTCAAGAATACCGCCAGCTGCAGGAGCGCGATCACCTTCATCGACGGTGAGAAGGGCATCCTGCGCTATCGCGGCTACCCCATCGAGGAGCTGGCCCAGGACGCGTCGTTCCTCGAGGTGGCCTACCTGGTGCTCTACGGCGAGCTGCCCGACAAGGCCGAGCTGGCGACGTGGGAGAGCGACATCACCCACCACACCTACGTGCATGAGAACGTCAGGAAGTTCATCGACGGCTTCCGCTACGATGCTCACCCCATGGGCATGCTGGTCAGCACGCTGGGCGCGCTGTCGACGTTCTACCCGGACGCCAAGGGCCTGTTCGACGACGATCAGCGCCGCACCCAGATCGTCCGGCTGATCGCCAAGATGCCGACGCTGGCGGCCTTTGCCTATCGGCATGCGATGGGCTTCCCGATCGTCTACCCGGACAACGACCTGAGCTACCCCGGCAACTTCCTCAACATGTTGTGGAAGACCACCGAGCTCAAGTACAAGCCGAACCCGGTGTTCGAGCACGCCCTCGACGTGCTCTTCATCCTTCACGCGGATCACGAGCAGAACTGCTCGGCGACCACCATGCGGACGGTCGGCAGCAGCCACGCGGACCCCTACTCGGCGGCGGCGGCGGCCTCGGCCGCGCTGTACGGGCCGCTCCACGGCGGCGCCAACGAGAAGGTCCTGCGCATGCTCGAGGAGATCGGCTCGGTCGACAACGTGCCCTCGTACATCGAGCGCGTGAAGAAGGGCGAGTTCCGGCTGATGGGCTTCGGGCACCGCGTGTACAAGAACTTCGACCCGCGGGCCAAGATCATCAAGAGCATCGCCGACGAGGTCTTCAAGATCACGGGCCGTAACCCGCTCCTGGACATCGCCCTGGAGCTGGAGCGCATCGCTCTCGAGGACGAGTACTTCGTCTCGCACAAGCTCTACCCGAACGTCGACTTCTACTCGGGCATCATCTATCAATCGATGGGCTTCCCCGTCGAGATGTTCCCCGTGCTGTTCGCCATCGGCCGCATGCCCGGTTGGCTGGCGCAGTGGCAGGAAGGCCTGCTCGACAAGGAGCAGGCGATCGCGCGGCCGCGCCAGCTCTACGTCGGGGAGGGTACGCGCCACAAGGAGATCGGCGCCGCCCCACGGACCGATTGAGCGTCGCGTTCAGCGCAGTACGGTAACGCAAGCGGCCGCAGGCTCTTCTTCGGGGGCCTGCGGCCGAACTCCATTCCGGGTAGAGACGCGCAGCTTGCGTCAGGTAAACACGGTCATTGTCGTGCCGTCGCGGTCCGCCGGCGCACCACCACGTCCACGGTGATGGACGCGACGAGGACGACGGCCGTGGCGATGAACTGAATGGCCGCCCTGGCGCCCAGCAGCGACATGCCATTGACGATGGCAGCGATTACGATGCCGCCGATGACGGCGTGGAGCGGATGCCCGCGACCCCCGAAGAGGCTCGTACCCCCGATGACGGCGGTGGCCACCACATACAGCACGATGGTGCCGCCGTCAAAACTGGTGGAGATCGAGCGCAGTCGAGAGGCGTACACGATTCCGCCGATTCCCGCCGACAGGGAGCCCAGCGTGAAGGCCACCGTGCGGACCATGGCGAGGTTGATGCCGGCGCGTCGCGCCGCCTCGGCGCTCCCGCCGATCGCGTAGACGTAGCGGCCGAAGCGCGTCCTACCGAGCACGAGGCTCCACAGCACCAGCACGAAGAACACGAGGAGAAGCACGTACGGTAGCCCGTACAGCTTGAACCGGCCCACGCCGCGGTCGACGTTCGCGATGAGCACGATGCCCACGCCCGCCGCCGCGACAAGGAGGATCTTTAGGTAGGTGAGGAAGCGAGGCGGCGCATGTAGGCCGCTCGCGCGACGCCGCCCGTCTTCGACGATCTGGAGGCCGGCGAACAAGAGCACCACCACGGCAACTACGATCCAACTCCCGAGGCGGCTCAGCGTCCCGTTGGCGATCCCGTTCACCACCGAGTTCTGGATGGGGATGGTGCCACCCTGGCCCAGCAGCAGGATCATGACGCCTTGCCAGCCGAGCAGGCCGCCGAGCGTCACGATGAACGAGGGCAGATGGAGTCGCGTGATGAGTGTGGCGTGGAAGGCGCCGATGGCGCTCGTGGCCACCAGGGCTGCGAAGACGGCGCCGTACCACGGCCATCCCCAGCTCTGCTGGAGCAACATGGTCACCACGGTGGCTCCGATGCCGCCGACGAACCCAAGCGACAGGTCGATCTCCCCGAGCAACAGGACGAACACCTCGCCCATGCCGA
>CAYOXR010000327.1:0-7868 GCA_964407955.1 uncultured bacterium
TGACCAAGACCGAGATCCTGCAGCGCTACATCAACGTGGTGTTCTGGGGCGGCAACCTCTACGGCATCCGTGCGGCGTCGCAGGCGTACTTCGGCGAGGATCCCATCGAGCTCAACCTCGCCCAGGGGCTCTACCTGGCCCGACTGATCCCGGCCCCCAACGCCATCCACGGCGACTTCAGGGTCGCGCGCCAGGGGATGAAGGACGTGCTCGACAAGATGGTCCGCCGCGGTACCATCTCGCGGCAGACCGCCGAGCGAGCTTGGACGTACAAGCTCGAGCCGAGGGGCTGGAACGTGACCTACGACGCCAAGGGCAACGTCGTCAAGGCGGTGCCGACGGGGGAGAATGCCGTGGTGCAGGCCAGCATCAGCTCGGACTTGTCCCGCGGCCTGGTGCTGGCGGTGCGCAACTGGCTGACCCAGCGCTATGGCGAGAATGTGGTGTTCGGCCGGGGCGGGCTCAAGGTCTATACCACCATCAACGTGCAGGCACAGAAGGCGGCCATCGAGGCCAGCCGCACCACCGACATCCCGCCTGGGGCGCAGATGGCCATCGTCGGCATCGATCCGAAGACGGGCGGGGTGCTGGCGATGGTCGGCCAGAAGCTCGGCGCAGGCGAGCCGCCGCAGGAGTTCAACCGCGCCATCCAGGCCTATCGCCAGCCCGGCTCGTCGTTCAAGCCAATCGTGTACGCCACCGGAATCGAGCAGGGCGGCCTCAACCAGGCGACCATCCTGGTCGACGACAAGACGGTGTTCAAGGTCAAGGGCCAGCCCGACTACCAGCCCAAGGAGTGGGACAACGCCTACGACGGCTACCAGACGGCGCGCGAGAATCTCGATCGCAGCCGCAACATCCCTGCGGTGAAGGCGCTCGAGGCGGCCACCCCCGACGCGGTGGCCGAGAAGGCTCGCGAGCTCGGCTACAGCGTCAAGCCCTACCTGGGCATGGCGCTCGGCAGCTTCGAGGTCACGCCCCTCCAGCATGCGGCCGCCATGGCGGCCTTCGCCAACGGCGGCGTGTACACCGTGCCCTACTTCATCGAGAAGGTCGAGGATGCACAGGGCAACGTGATCTACACCGCGCATCCGCGGCGCGCGCGGGTGTGGACGCCGCAGACGGCGTACATCATCCTCGACATGATGCACGGCAACGTGGTGGACCGGAAGCCGTACTGGGCGCTGTCGTGGCGGGCGAGCGTGCCGGGGCATTGGCTCGCGGGCAAGACCGGCACGACGGACTCCGAGCGCGACATCTGGTTCGTCGGCCTCACGCCCGGACTGGTCGGGGCGGTGTGGATCGGCAACGACAACAACAAGCCGATGGGCAAGACCATGACCTACCCCGATGGGCACTCCGGCCTCATCACCAGCTCGCAGCAGCCGATCTTCGCGTTCAACACCTTCGCGCAGGGCGCACTCCGTGGCCACTCCGCCGACCCCAACGGCTTCCCGGTGCCCAACGGCATCACCTTCCACCGCATCGACCTGAAGACGGGAGCGCTGGATCCCACCGGAACCAAGGCCGCGTTCAAGACCACCACCGATTTGAGCAACCAGGGCTTCCTGCCGACGGTCAAGCTCCAGCTTCCCATCGACAAGCGCACCGGCAAACGGGCCACCGTCGATACGCCGATCACCGACATCAAGATGATCGACGTCGATCCCAAGAACGTCGACCAGTACCTGCCGGCCGGCACGACGCTGCCGGAGGTCCAGCCGCCGGCGGCGCTGGACTCCACCGGGAACGGCGGGGCGGGTGCGGTGGGGACCGGTGGCGCTACCTCTGGGACGCCGACCAGTGTGCCGCCTGGCACGAACGGTACGGGGAACGCGGGCACCGGCAATACCGGAACCGGCGCGCCTGCGCCGTAGCTCCCTGACGCCGCGACGAGGTCGCAGGCCGTCTGGGGGCGCCGCTCCGGGGAACGAGGCAGCCACGTGGAGAACGTCAGCCTGACCGCCGTCGCCGGTGTGCACGTGGGGCACTACACCGACCCCGCTGCTGCCACCGGCTGTACCGTGATCCTCTGCCCGGAAGGGGGCTGCGTCGCCTCGGGCGTGGCGCTGGGGCCCGCTCCCGCTTCGCGGGAGACGGCGCTGCTGGCGCCCGAGAACAAGGTGAGCCGCGTCGACGCGGTGGTGCTCACCGGGGGAAGCGCCTTCGGGCTGGCTGCGGCCGACGGCGTGGTGCGCTGGCTCGAAAGCAGGGGCCGAGGCTACCCGACGCCGTTCGCCCGGGTGCCGATCGTGCCGGCCGCGGCCCTGTACGACCTGGGCGTCGGGGCCGCCGACGTGCGGCCCGATGCCGATGCGGGCATCGCGGCAGCGGACGCGGCGACCGACGCACCCGTGCGCGAAGGGCGGGTGGGTGCCGGCGCCGGCGCCACCGTGGGCAAACTCGTCGGCATCGAGGGCGTCGCGCTGAGCGGCATCGGTAGCGCCGCAACGTCGCTGGGGGGTGCCGTCGTGGCGGCCGTGGGGGTGAGCAACGCGGTCGGCAGCATCGTTGACGCGGAGACGGGTGCGCTGGTGGCGGGGCCGCGCGAGGCGCTCACAGCGGCCGCCGCGTCGCTGGCCGTGAACCCCTTCGGGAGCAACACCACGCTGGTGGCGGTGGCGACCGACGCGCTGCTCACCAAGGCGGAGGCACGGGCACTGGCACTCAGTGCCCACATGGGCGTCGCACGCGTCACCCGGCCGTCGCACACGGTGGACGATGGCGACACGGTCTTCGTGCTCAGCACCGGTCGCGGCCCCGCCGTGCCCATGACGGGTCTGTCCGTGGCCGTGCAGGCGGTCGTGGCGCAGGCGCTCGTACGCGGGGTGCTGGCGGCTCGGGTGGGCTGAGCCGCGCGCCGTCCCGGCCGCCGGCCCGGTGCCCGGCGGCGGCCGTTGGGCGAAGACGGCCTTGCAGATGTCGTCGGGCGGGCGTGACACAATGTCTGCCGTGGACCGCACCCCCCACCCACCGCGCATCGGCGTGCTGGCATTGCAGGGCGCTTTCCGCGAGCACCGCCTCGCCCTCGAGCGCCTGGGCGTGAGCGCCCAGGAGGTGCGTCTGCCGCACCAGCTGGCGTCGCTCGATGGGGTCATCATCCCAGGCGGCGAGTCGACCACGATGGGCAAGCTCATGCGCGACTACGGCCTCGACCGCGCGTTGGAGCGCTTCTACACCAGTGGCGGAGCGCTGTGGGGCACGTGCGCCGGCGCCATCGAGCTGGCGAGCGACATCGTGGGCTTCCCTCACCAGCCGCGGCTGGGCCTGATGCCCATGTCGGTGGTGCGAAACGATTACGGTCGGCAGGTTGCCTCGTTCGAGGCCGACCTGGACATCAGCGGACTCGACCGCCCGTTCCACGCGCTGTTCATCCGCGCCCCCCGCATCACGCGCGTAGGCGATGCAGTGCGGGTGCTGGCCCGGTACGACGACGACATCGTGGCGGCTGTCGGCGAGCGCCTGCTGGCGACCGTCTTCCACCCCGAGCTCCTCGGCGACGACCGCGTGCATGCCCTGTTCGTAGAGCGGGTGTGCGGGCTGCGCTTGGCGTCGGCCACCCAGACGGGAGAAACGACGTGACCAGCCTCATCGATCTCAGCCCCGGAGAGAACGCACCGCAGGTCGTGAACGCCGTGGTGGAGGTGCCCTTCGGCAGCAGCCACAAGTACGAGTACGATCCCGGGCTAAGGGTCTTCCGCTTGGACCGCGTGCTCTACAGCCCGATGCACTACCCCGGCGACTACGGCTTCGTGCCGGGCACGGTGGCGGCGGACGGTGACCCGGTGGACATCCTGGTGCTGATGACGCGCCCCACCTTCCCCGGTGCGCTCATTCGCGCCCGGCCGCTCGGTTACCTGGAGATGAGCGATGAGAAGGGCCGCGACCAGAAGGTGCTGGCGGTCCCCGTCGACGATCCACGTTTCGACAGCAATCGCCACCTCGATACCGTGTCGCGCCACCGGTTGCGCGAGATCGAGCACTTCTTCGCCATCTACAAGGAGTTGGAGGGCAAGCAGACGCACGTCGACGGCTGGCACGGCATGGACGAGACCCACAGCCTGATCCGCGCCACCATCGACGCCTACGCCGCGCGCGATGCACAGGAGCGCTAGGCCGCAGGCTGCAGTGCGACGTTGGCTCGGCGCGTCCCCGCGCCGCTAGAGCGCGATGCCGGCGTTGTTCTTCTCCAGCGCGCGCTCAGCGCGGTAGGAGCTTCGGACCAGGGGTCCGGCGACGACCTCGAGGAAGCCGAGCTCCAGCCCGACGTCGCGGTAGTGCCGGAAGTCCGCAGGCGGTACCCAGCGCGCCACCGGAATGTGCGCCCGGCTCGGCCGCAGGTACTGCCCGAGCGTCAGGATGTCGACGCCTACGGCGCGCAGGTCCCTCATGGTCTCGGCGATCTCGTCGTCGGTCTCGCCCAGGCCCAGCATCAGGCTGGTCTTGGTGAGCACGCCGGGACGCGCACGCTTCGCGTAGGCGAGGACGGCCAGGGTCTGGTCGTAGCCGGCGCGCGGGTCGCGAACGGGATGGGTGAGACGCCGCACCGTCTCGATGTTCTGGGCGTAGACCTCGACACCCGAGTCGAGCACGACCTGAACGGCGGCGACGTCCCCGGCGAAGTCGGGTGTGAGGGCCTCGACGGCGGTCCGGGGGCTCGCCTCCTTGATGGCGCGCACGCATGCCGCATAGTGCGCCGCGCCGCCGTCGGGCAGGTCGTCACGGTCCACCGACGTGAGCACAACGTAGCCGAGCCCCATGCTCTTCACCGATTGCGCGGCGAGCCGGGGCTCGTCAGGGTCCAGCAGGCCGGCAGGGTTGCCCGTCGCCACCGCGCAGAACTTGCAGCCGCGCGTGCACACCGAGCCCATCAGCATGATGGTGGCGGTGCCGGCGTTCCAGCACTCGGCCATGTTGGGACAACGCGCCTCCTCGCACACCGTCGCAAGGCGGTGGCCGGTGACGTTGCGTTTCATCTCCTGGAAGGTGCCGCCGGAGGGGAGCTTGACCTTCAGCCAGGGCGGCTTCTTGCCCAGGCCGCCGTCCTCGGCGATCTCCTCCTTGCGGCGGATGCCGCCCTCCACGGCCTTGACGTGCTTCTTGAAGTCGCGCGAGTTGATCATCTAGCCCACCCGCTCCTCTGTGACGGGCTGGCGCGTCGCCGCGGCCGCTGCCTCGCCGGCCGTCACGAAGACCTCCTGGAACGCCTCGACCAGCTTCGGCTTCACCTCGTCGAGCGTGACCTCACGCCCGGTGAGGGAGGCGATGCTCGCGACGGTCTTGCCCTCCAGACCGCACGGCACGATGGTGTCGAAGTCCCTCAGGTCGGTGGTGACGTTCATGGCGAAGCCGTGGAAGCTGACGCCGCGCTTGATGGCGACGCCGATGGCGACCACCTTGGCGTCGCCGACCCAGACCCCGGCGTAGCCCGGGCTGCCCACCGCGGTGATTCCGTAGCCAGCGAGCACGCGGACCATCACCGCCTCGAGCTTGCGCAGGAACTCCTGCACGTGCCGGCCGACGGGGAACACGGGGTAGCCGACGAGCTGGCCGGGGCCGTGGTAGGTCACGTCTCCACCGCGCTCGATGTCGAACAGCTCGTACCCGCGCGCGATCAGCTCGTGCTCCGGGAGGCGCAGGTGTTCGCGTCCGCCCTTCTTGCCGAAGGTGATGACCCTCGGATGCTCGACGAAGATCAGGGTCGGCGGCTTCCGGCCCTCGGCGACCAGGGCATGTAGCCGGTGCTGCTCCGCCCAGGCGTCCGCGTACGCCATTGTGCCCAGGTCGTGCACGACGAACTCTTTCATGCCTCGATTGTACCTCCGGCTCTCATGCGGTCCAGGAAAGCCAGCCGTCATGGCCCCGTCAGGGCACGAGCGCGTACAGCACCCCGCCGCCATAGTCGGCGAGGTAGAGCTCGCCGCTGTCATCCTGACCGAAGGTCGAGACGTTGAACCCGGTCTCGAGCAGCGGCTCGGCCCGCCAGTCGCCTCCGGCGTCGCGACGGGCGGCCCACACCTTGCCACTGCCGAAGTCGGCGAAGACGTACGCGCCCTGCAGCGAGGGGATGCGCGTGCCCCGGTAGACATAGCCTCCGGTGACGCTGTTGCCGGCTCCGCTGGCGTGGCTGTAGGTGAGAATCGGCGGCGTCAGTCCGTCCCGGTCGCAGCCCTGCGCCGGACGGTAGCAGCGATTCCCTTCCATCACGTTCCAGCCGAAGTTGGCTCCGCCAGCCGTGCCAGCCGCGACGAGATCGATCTCCTCGATCGCGTTCTGACCGACGTCGCCGATGTACAAGTCACCGCTGGCGGCGTCGAAGCTGAAGCGCCAGGGGTTCCGCAGCCCGTAGACCCACACTTCCGGGCGCGCACCCGCCGTCCCCACGAACGGGTTCCCGGCTGCCGCGGTGGCGGCCGGCCCGGAGACGTCCAGGCGCAGGATGGCACCGAGCAGCGTCCCGCGGTCCTGGCCGTTGCCGTGCGGGTCGCCCCCGGAGCCGCCGTCCCCCAACCCCCAGTACAGGTAGCCGTCGGGGCCGAAGCGGAGTTCGCCACCGTTGTGGTTGGAGTACGGCTGTCGGACGCGCATCAAGATCTCGGCCGAGTCCGGGTCTGCGCGGTCCTCCGAGGCCCTCGTGTAGCGCGCCAGCACGCTGTAGCCCTGCACGTCCGTGTAGTCCACGTAGAAGGTGCCGCCGGAGGCGTAGTCCGGGCCGAACGCCAGGCCCAGGAGCCCACGCTCGCCGCCGCTGCCGACGAGCTCGCGGATGTCGAGGAACGGCGCGCTCGACACCCGCCCGCCAACCACGATGCGAACCGTTCCCGCCTGCTCCACGACGTACAGGCGGCCGTCACCGGCAGCGGCAACGTTCACGGGCGCACGCAGGCCGCGCGCCGCCACCTGGAGCCGCTCGCCGAAGGCCGCGCCGAGCTGACACAGCAGCGCTCCCGTCGCGGCGACGGCCAAGACGGCGCGGTTGATGCGCAGGGCTCTCACGGGTCCAGCTTAGCGGTTTCCCGACGCCTGGCGTGACAGCCGCGCCAGAGCCTCCGCCGGCAGCGAGCCGTCGGGCTCGAGGACGGGGAAAGGGCTGCCGTTCGCTTCCAGCAACGCGGCCTCTCGTGGGTGGAGCCAGCGCAGCGCCACGTCGTTGCGTTGGCCCGCGTCGAGGCGGGGCGCGTCGTAGAAGCCGGCCAGGCGGCGTTGCCGCTGGGCTTCGAACAGGATCACCGCCGTCGCGACCGACACGTTCAAGGAGGTGACCATCCCCAGCATGGGGATGAGGATGTGCGCGTCGGCACGCTCGGCACAGGCGGGCGTGACGCCCTCGCGCTCGTTGCCGAAGACGATGCAGCTGGGCCGGGTGTAGTCGACGGCGTCGTAGCGCACCGCACGCGCCGAGAAGTGCGCCGCCAGGACCTGCATGCCGTCCGCGCGGACGGCGTCCAGCGCCGCATCGAGGCTGCCGTGGACCCGCAGCTCGACCCACTTCTCGGCGGACGCGCTCGTCGCGTTGTAGGTCGGGACGCCGCCTGTGGGGCTCACGGCGTGAACGCTGCCGATGCCCACGGCATCGCACGAGCGCAGCATGGCCGAGAGGTTGTGCGGCTTGTAGACGTCTTCGGCCAGGATGGTGAGGTCAGGCTGGCGCCGCGCCAGGACCGCCTGGATGCGTTGGAAGCGGCGTGCGGTCATGCTCGAGGATACCGGCCGAGGCCCTCGAGCGGGCGTCGTGCCGGGTTGCAGCTCGGGCCAGTTCTATCGTCCTTGACAGTGCTCGCGCCACCGACGTAACATCTAGTTTGCGCCCTGCACGGCGGGACGGAAGGCCATGAGGCCTGCCGAGGTGGCGGAATTGGTAGACGCGC
>CAYOXR010000328.1:0-3123 GCA_964407955.1 uncultured bacterium
TGGCGGTTCCCGTGGGCTTCGCGTTCCTGGGTCTGTACCCCGCCGCGGGCCACAGCCCGGTGGAGGAGCTCCGCAGGACGTCGCTGTTCCTGTCGGCCCTGTTCGGCTCCACGGTGGCCGCGCTGTTCCTGGCCGGCCACATCGCCTCGACGTCGCGCGGCTTCCTGTTCATCACGTGGGGCCTGGTGGTGACGGGCGTCCCGCTGGGGAGGGCGCTGGCCCGCGCGCTGTTCGCGCGCCGGCGCTGGTGGGGGCTCTCCGCCGTGGTGCTCGGAGCCGGCAGGACGGCGGAGCTCTTGATCACGCACCTTTCGAGCCATCCCGGGCTCGACCTGAAGGTGCTGGCCTGCCTGGACGACGACGCCGGCAAGCACGGCCGCGAGGTGGCTGGCGCCCCGGTGCTGGGCCCGCTCGCCGTCGCGCCGCAGCTCCGGCAGGCGCTCAGCGTCGAGTACGGCATCGTGGCGATGCCCGGCGTGCAGCCCGAGCGCGTCACCGAGGTGGTGCGGCGCTACGCCCACGTCTTCCCCCACCTGGTGGTGGTGCCCAACGTCTTCGGCCTGACCAGCGTCGGCGTCGGCACCCGCGACCTCGGCGGCTTCGTGGGGCTGTACAACAAGCAGAACCTGCTGCTGGGGCACAACCGCGTCCTGAAGCGCGCCATGGACCTGGTGCTGCTCGTCCCCGCGCTGGCCGTCGGCGTGCCGGTCATGGCGCTGGCGGCGCTCGCCACCTTCCTGGCGAGCCCCGGCAACCCGTTCTTCGCGCAGCGGCGCGAGGGCTACCGCGGCAAACCGATCGCCGTGTACAAGCTCCGCACCATGCGCCGCGACGCCGACGCCGCCCTCGAGCGCTACCTGGCCTCGCACCCGCAGGCGCGCGCGGAGTGGCAGGGCCACTTCAAGCTGGCGCGGGACCCGCGCGTCATCCCCGTGGTCGGCGGGCTGCTGCGCCGCGCCAGCATCGACGAGCTGCCGCAGCTCTTCAACATCCTCAAGGGCGAGATGAGCTTCGTGGGGCCGCGGCCGTTCCCCTACTACCACCTCGAGCAGTTCGGCGCGGAGTTCCGGGAGCTGCGCCGCTCGGTGCTGCCCGGCCTCACCGGGCAGTGGCAGGTCACGTCGCGCAGCACGGCGGACCTCGAGGCACAGGTGCAGCTCGACAGCTACTACATCCGCAACTGGTCGCTGTGGATGGACATCTACCTGCTGTTCGCGACACCCTGGGCCGTGTTGCGCGGCAAGGGCGCGTATTGACCCGCGCCGCGGCCCTCGGCGCTCGCCGCCCGGCCGCGATCGCGACCGGGGCCGGGGCCCGGGCGCGGTGATGCGCACCCTGCGCCTGTATCTGAGGCGCGCCTCCGTCGTCGCCATCGCGTTCGGCCTGGCGGTGGTCCCGATGGTGGGCACGCTGGCGGTGGTGGCCTACGCGGTGCTCGCAAAGAGGCGCCGGCCCTACCGGCACGCCCTGTGGCTGCTGCCCGTGGGCTTCCTCGGCGGCCTGGCGCTGCTGCTGGCGCCGCCGGCGACGCGCTCGCTGGTGCCCTGGCTGGGCTGGCTCGCCATCGGCACGGCCTTCGTGCTGCTGGCGCAGCGCTGGTCGCGCAACGATGCCCGCGACGCCGGCTTCGCCCTGGCCGTCGCGGCGCCGGTGCTGCTCGGCTGGGAGCTGGTGCAGCGCGTGGCGCACGGCATCGTCCGGCCGCTGGCTTTCACCTCCCACCCGAACTTCCTGGCGGGCCTGCTGGTGGCGCTGCTCGGCGCGCTGGCGACCGTCGCCGCCCTCCAGCGCGCGCGCCGGGCGAAGCTGGTGCTCGCCCTCGCCGCCGTGCCGGCGCTGATCGGCCTGTTCATGACGGGCAGCCGCGGCGGGATGCTGGGGCTGATGGCGGGCGCGCTGGTGTGGCTGCCTTTCAGCCTTCCCCGCCTGCGCTGGCGACGGCTGCTGGTCTGGACGCTGGGCGTGCTGGCCGTGGTGGTGGTGATCGTCGTGACCCTGGCCAGCCCACGCGCACCGCACGGCACGAACCTCATCCAGGTCTCGGGCTTCGAGCGCCCCAGCGCGCCCTGGGTGCTGGGCCGAGGCTCGGCCATCGTCTCGGCGGCCGGTCCCGGCAACGGCGTCGGGGGCAAGGTGGTGCGGCTCGTGCACGACACGTCGGCGTACGGGCTGGTCCTGCGCTACCGGCCGTGGCTGCGGGTGACGCCGGGCGAGCGCCTGACGCTGTCGCTGTGGGTCCGGCCGGCCGGCGCGAGCACCCGCACCTTCGTCCGCATGGGCGCGCACAGTGCCGACGGCAAGTTCCTGGCACGGGTGAGCCGCACCCAGTGGACCACCGAGGACGAAGGGAAAGCCGGCGGTTACCTCCTGTTGCCGAACGGTCCGGCCGGCGAGTGGCAGCGTGTGACGTACGTCCTGCCGCCTATCCCGCAAAGCGCACGGTGGGTGACGCTGTACGTGGCGTGCGCGCCCGGCGCCAAGGGCACGTACGGCGACGTCGACGCCATCCAGCTCGAAAAGGGGACGACGGCCACGGCGTACGTGGCCGGCCCCAACCCGACCGTGCAGGACTTCCTAGGCCCCGTGCTGAGGCGCTGGGCCAGGCTCAGCCACCCCGTGGTGGCCTCCGGCGGCCGCCTCACCATGTGGCGCTTCGGACTGCGGCAGGCCGCCAAGCGGCCGCTGCTCGGCTACGGCCCCGGCTCGGAGGTCGCCATCATCCGGCAGTACGACGCGAGGCACACACGGCTCCCGCTGGACCAGCTGCACAACTTCTACCTGGAGATCCTGGTGCAGGGCGGGGCGTTGACGCTGGCGGCGCTGCTGGCGTGGCTGGGGGTGACGCTCTGGGGGCTGTTCCGGCGCGCCCGCGCCGGCTCCGCGGCGGCCGCCGCCGCGCTGGCGACGCTGGTCGCGCTGATGGTGCACAGCGTGGTCGACCCGGTGCTGGCCCATCACTACATCGCGGGCGTCATGTGGCTGGCGGTGTGCAGCGGGCTGTACGGCGACGCCGACGGCGACGAGGCCGAGCCGGCCCGACCTGTGCCCGACGCGGCGTAGCCGGCGCCCTGCACAGGGAGCCTAGCCGAGGCGCGAGCGCATGTAGGCCACGGTGGCGTCCAG